>CAZBBC010000258.1:0-2328 GCA_964489835.1 uncultured Calditrichota bacterium | reverse complement strand
AAATCCTGGATGATTTCATCCCGATTTGTTGACCGGAGGGAAACGTCTTTATCGGGATCAGTTCCCAGTTCTGAAATCCTGGATGATTTCATCCCGATATATTTTCCGGAGGAAAATGTTTTAATCGGGGCCAATTCCAAATACCTTATACCCTTATACCCTATACCCAAAGGCGCATGGCAATGCGCCTCTACATCCTTTTCAAAGAGCGCTGGGTATCGATCAAATGCTGAAGGTGTGCTTGTTGTGCTTTTTTAATCACTGATTCTGATAGTTGTCTGTTCAGATCAAACAATAGGAAGAATTGGCGGAGTTTTTCCTGTTCGCTTTTTTTCCGGTTCTGCCTATCCTCCCAGCGATTAAAGCGGTTCAGCTGCGCACGATACTCCTTTAATTTACTCTTCATCTTTTAAGGCAATCATCCGTTCATAGATAGTGGGATCGGCTAAAAATCCTGCCAGATCAGATATATGTTTTAAAAGGTAATCCCAGTCTATAACTGTCTTTTGGAATTTTACGATCTCATTAATATCAGACCAATCTTTTAGTCTCGTAGAAATAGATTTTTGTATGATCAAATCTTCCACACTGGTTACCTGCGCATGGACACCGAACAGGTTTTTTTTTGAGCCCCGTTTTATCGCCGCCCATTCATAGGGTAATGTTGCCCGAATAAAATCAACACGTACATCGGCAATATCAACAGGAATCACTGCCGTCTCTTTTACAAATTTTAGTGGATCTTCAGGTACCGGCTTACCGATAGATGAAATATTTGCAATAAAATCATTTAACCGATTGTCATCAACAGCAATTTTGATGTCGATATCAAATGTCTGTCTCGGGTTTCCATAAATGCTGTTGGCAATACCTCCGATAACCATATAATCGATATTTTGCTTTTCTAAAAATTTTATGGTTATCTCCAGTGCCTGGACCAGTGGATTCATCGCTCTACGCTCCACGTCTCCTATTCCTCATCCCAAAGATTACATGTCGCCCCTACGGGGCTTGAATATCTGAGATTTCCTCAAACCCGGTGTTTCACACCGGGCTATAAATATTGCACCCCTACGGGGTGTTGTTTATCACGTTTTATCCTAATATTCCCAGTTTCTAATAATAATATGTTTTGTGTTTTGTATTTTGTATTAATTATTTTTTATTTAATTCCCAGTTCCCAGTTCCTAATTCCCAACTAGATCCTTATACCTTATACCTTATACCCTATACCCTATACCCAAAGGCGCATGCAATGCGCCTCTACATTTTCCGCCTTATACCCATAAGACGCATGGCCATGCGCCTCTACCGTGATAACAATCCATTTAAATATTCCCCGTAACCACTGTTCATCAATTTTCCGATCAAGGCTTTTAACTGGGTGTCATCGATAAAACCTTTATGGTAGGCGACTTCTTCAATACAGCCGATTTTCAGGCCCTGTCGTTCTTCGATCACGCGTACGAATTCGGAGGCCTGCAGCAGGGACTGGTGGGTACCGGTATCCAGCCAGGCCGTACCGCGACCCAGTACCTGAACCTTTAATTGACCTTTTTTTGAATAGGTATTATTGACATCGGTTATTTCCAATTCCCCCCGCGGCGAGGGCTTTATATGTTTAGCAATAGCGACCACCCGGTTATCATAGAAATAAATACCGGGTACGGCATAAGAAGATTTTGGCCGCTCCGGTTTTTCTTCGATAGATAAGACCCGGTCATTCTGATCAAATTCGACGACCCCATAGCGCTGCGGATCGGATACCCGGTAGGCAAAAACGATTCCGCCGTCGGGATTGACACTGGCCAGCAATTTTGATTGAAAATCGGCACCATAAAAAATATTATCCCCCAATATCAGACAGACCGATTCCTTTCCGATAAACTTCTCACCGATCGTAAAAGCCTGGGCCAATCCTTTCGGTTCCGGTTGTTCGGCATATTCAAAACGGCAGCCCAGCTGCCGGCCGTCACCGAGCAGTTTTCGGAAATTGGGCAGATCGAGCGGTGTCGAGATAATCAATATTTCCCGGATTCCGGCCAGCATCAGCACCGACAGGGGATAATAGATCATCGGTTTGTCAAACACCGGCATCAACTGTTTGCTGACCGCCAGTGTCAGCGGATACAGGCGCGTGGCCCTACCGCCGGCGAGGATTATTCCTTTCATCTTTTTTTCCACGAATTTCCACGAATTTTCACGAATTAGTCCACGAATTACACGAATTTATTATTTAATTATTTTTTTGGCATGATATATGTCATTAAAAATGCATGGTAGAAATTAAATATGAGATTGAAAGTTATAAAATTACTGGTGCTGCCT
>CAZBBC010000257.1:1219-2329 GCA_964489835.1 uncultured Calditrichota bacterium | reverse complement strand
GGTGATTATGCCTGTGAAAGCAAGTATCTGTTGAATGATATTCTCAAGGAAGAGTGGGGCTTTACCGGCGCGGTTGTCTCTGACTGGGGTGGGGCACGGTCGACCATAAAAATGGCCCATTCCGGCATGGATTTGGAGATGCCCACCGGTACCTGGTATGGCGAAAAACTTCTCACTGCCATACAGAAGGGACAGGTAAAAGAAACGGTGCTGGATGACAAGGTTAGTCGCATATTGCGGGTGATGTTTAAAGCCGGGCTGTTTGATGAATCCATCGATCGCTACGGCGGTCATTCCGATACACCTGAGAGAAGGGCGCTGGCTCTCGAAGCGGCGCAAAAGAGTATTGTCCTTCTAAAAAATGAAAACAATTTTTTACCGTTGGATACGGGAAGAATAAAATCGATTGCTGTGATCGGTCCCAATGGCGATGTGGCCCGAATGAAGGGCGCCGGCAGCGGGGCCCTGGATGGTAATTATAGTATTTCACCACTGCAGGGAATCAGGGAAAAAGCCGGCCGCAATATTTCTGTCCGGTTTAAACGTGGATTTCCGGAGGAAAAGATTGAATTACCCATCGTCCCGTCCGATTATTTTACCCTGGAAGATGGCCGTCCGGGATTGCAGGCGGAATACTATAATAACCGTGATTTGGAAGGTGAGCCCATACTCCGGCGTATTGAAAAGGATATTAATTATGACTGGGGATACGGTGGCGAACGTGATCCGGAAAATCCCGGATCTCCCTCACCGGGTGTGGTCAATTTGGATAAATGGTCCGCGCGCTGGAAAGGAAAATTAAAATCTCCGGGCAATGGCTGGTATGAGATCGGACTTCAGGCAGATAATGGCGTACGTCTCTATCTGGATGGTAAAAAGATACTTGATTACTGGATTGATTCTAAACCCGGCGATTTTAAAATGGTGCGCTACCAGTTTACAGCAGACAAGTGCTATGATCTGGAGGTGGAGTTTTATGAAAATATCGGTAGCTGTGTCTGTAAATTAGGCATGGATAAATATGAAACGGGAGCCATGTTTGAAGATGCGGTAAAATTGGCGGAAGAATCGGATGTGGTTATTATGTGTATAGGTCTGAGTGAGCTTTAT
>CAZBBC010000257.1:0-1209 GCA_964489835.1 uncultured Calditrichota bacterium | reverse complement strand
TGAAGGGGAGGCGATTGATCGGGACCATTTAGCTTTACCGGAAGATCAACTTAAATTGATTGACAGAATATTGGAAGTAAACAAGAAAAGTTTGATTGTACTGAACAATGCCACGCCAATCTTAATGAACACCTGGATCGATCGGGTTCCGGCGATTATCGAAGCCTTCTATCCCGGTCAGGAGGGCGGCCATGCTCTGGCCGATATTATCTTTGGTGATATGAGTCCTTCAGGTAAACTTCCCATCACCTTTCCCAAACGCTGGGAAGATTCGGCGGTATACGGAACATATCCCGGTAAAAAAGAGCGTGCGGAATATAAGGAAGGTATTTTTGTCGGTTATCGTCATTTTGACAAATACAATATCGAGCCTCTTTTTCCCTTTGGGTACGGTCTCTCCTATACGACGTTCGAATATAGTGATCTGCAAATCAGTTCACCGCAAATATCATCCACTGATACCCTTACAATAAAAGTGACAGTTAAAAATACCGGTTCAAGAGCCGGGGATGAGATCATACAGTTGTATATTAGTGATTTACAGGCCAGTGTGGAAAGAGAACCAAAAGCATTGAAAGGATTTGCTCGGTTGAGTCTGAAACCGGGTGAGAAAAAAATAGCGGTTTTTACAATAGATAAAAATCACTTGTTGTTTTATGATGAAAATCTGCAGCAATGGGTGGCCGAACCCGGTGAATTCGAGGTGTTGATTGGCAGTTCATCCAGAGATATTCGTTTACGTGGAAAATTTCAGCTGAATAAACCGGCAGCAGGGCAATAATAATTATCTATGGGAAATGGTGTCTGTCACAGATCGAAAGAAATCTGTTTTTCCGGAAAATTTTAATTCTGTTTGACATCGGGTATGGCATGGTATTTGTCACCAGCATATCTGTGAACATAATAACAGACAAATTTCTGGACAGATACCGTATCCCATCCGCCCGGGCAGCGTGGTGGAATTACGCCCGTGATGGTGTCTATTTTGTCACCATCTGTACCGCCAGGCGGGAACATTTGTTTGGAAAAATAAAAAATCGGAAAATGCAGCTATCACCTATCGGGGAGATTGTTCAACAGGAATGGGATAATTCGTTTGAAATACGTGATCAATTATATTGTGACGCGTTTGTGATCATGCCCAACCATATCCACGCCGTATTACGGATTGAAAATGGGTTAAATATGGTATCACCGCATGGAACGGTA
>CAZBBC010000256.1:0-2473 GCA_964489835.1 uncultured Calditrichota bacterium | reverse complement strand
AGGAGCTATTGGAAAATTCCAGTCCTGAATAAGGGTGTCTCACCGGTTAAAGCGGAAGATCCTGAAGTTGATGTTATGATCAACCGTTGTGTAAATGACAAGAAATCTCTTACAGCGACGTTTAGCAATGATTGTCTGCAGTTTGCCGATTGTGTGGTGGTTGACGTCCAATGCGATTATCTCAAACAGGATCTGGGAAATATGCGCACCGGTGAAGCGGATATGGCTGCCTTGGAAGCGACGCTTCGAACCATAGGTGATATCATTCCGCCAGAATGTCTGGTGTTAATAGAAACCACAGTTGCTCCGGGGACTACAGAATTTGTGGCCTGGCCGATATTAAAAAAAGCCTTTAAAAAACGAAATATCGAGTCTGAACCTTTGCTTGCGCACAGTTTTGAGCGGGTGATGCCCGGTAGAAAGTATGTTGCCAGCATTCGTGACTTCTGGCGTGTTTGTTCCGGATGCAACGAAGAAGCCAGAAACCGTGTCGATAAATTTTTACGGGAAGTTCTAAATACGAAAGATTATCCTTTAACGGTTATGGACCGGCCGATTGAATCAGAAACTACTAAAATTGTCGAAAATTCATATCGGGCAACCATTCTGGCATTTCTTAATGAGTGGAGTCTGTTTGCCGAGCGGAACGGCGTTGATCTCATAAAAGTAATCAATGCGATCAAGATGAGGCCAACCCATAGTAATATGATATTTCCCGGACCGGGAATCGGAGGATATTGTCTTCCAAAAGATGGTGGATTGGGTTATTGGGCTTACCGGCATATTCTTGGATTTGAAGATGGAGACTCTATATTTCGAATAACGCCTGAGGCCATTGATATTAATGACACCCGCGCCCTCCATGTGGCCGAGCTGACCAGAGATGCTCTACGTAACATGGGGCACTATATTGCCGGTGCTTCCATTTTACTCTGTGGCGCCAGTTACCGGCAGGATGTGGGTGATACCCGGTACAGTGGTAGCGAAATAGTCGTTCGCAAACTGACGGAGATGGGCGCTGAAATGAGTGTCCATGACCCCTATGTCGATCACTGGTATGAATTGGAAACACAGGATACTTACCCGGCACCGGGACTTTCATGGAGCCGGTTTTTCAGGAACCAGCAGGGGCTGACCGAGATCAGCGTAAAAAAGAAATTATCCGACAGCCTGAAGGATGTGGAAGCGGTAATCTTTGCCGTACCCCATGAACACTATTTAGATCTTAATCCTGATGATATTGTAAAATGGGCAGGAAATCCGCTGGCAGTTATTGATTGTTTCGGAATTCTTTCAGATGATCTGATCCGGCGGTATTTTGAATTGGGATGTGAAGTGAAAGGATTAGGCCGCGGGCACATCCAACGTATTAAAAAAACTGTCTTAAAAAATGTTTAAGTATTGATAACATCGGTACCGCTGAAAATTAAAGATCATAGATTTTATTCGGCGTAAGGTTTAGTGGGCCAGGTCTTCCATTTCTCGAGCTCTATGTAGACACTACCGACGAAAACCTCCATTCGGGCCATCAGGGGAATGTGTTGCGGATCAAGACTGAACCAACCTTCATAATTCCCATTAAATCCGGCAATCGCTGTAAAATGAGCGCTACCATTTAAATAGAGCGCAGGTATGGGATCATCTGAAAATGCTGCTTCTATGGAATCCCGATTACCGGTAAAATTAATATCTAAAATACCTTCCCGGGCTTCGTAGAACACAGATAATTGTTTATGCTCTTTCTGGTTACTATGAGCACGGGCATAAAAAATAATTGACATTCCATCCTGAATCTGGGTATTTAATGGAATCACTTTATCTATTTTTTCGTACGGTTCTTCAACGCCCTCATAATGTACTTTGATTTTTTGTTCCTGATAATCAAATTGGTACCGACTGTTATATTCCACGTCATTAATTTCTTCTTTACAAATTAGAAGTAGAGGGAAGGTATTTTCCAGTAAATAACTATCATACTGACTGTGCATATTTATGAAAAATAGCCAGGGATTGGAATCGATTATCAATTTCGTATGATAAGTTGTCTGACCCATCATCTGAACCGTGTCAACAACCGATAATTGTATCGTACCGAGACGAATAAAACCCCAGGAGACACGGTAGGTAAGATCTTCGCCAATTTGCCATTTATATACGGAATCGATCTGCAACGCTGTCGCACTCGAACATAGATAAAAAAGTAAACCAAGACAGATATTTGTACGTTTCGTCATGTTTCTTAATAGTCTATTTTTATAACTAACCAGATCGATTCCTAACGCAGCCTTTGGCTACAAACAAAATAATTAAATATCTGAACTATGAATATCTCTCGCAGAGCCGGTAAAGCGCAGGAATTAATAAAAAATAAATAATACAAAATGTAATAATAAAGTCTACGAAAACCGTCTAAAACGGAAGTTTAAAAATATTTTGTATTTTTTCTTTTGTATTTTATCTTGTTTCCTTTGCG
>CAZBBC010000255.1:0-2510 GCA_964489835.1 uncultured Calditrichota bacterium | reverse complement strand
AGATTCCTACGGAATGACAATAAAATCTTTGCTAATCGCCCCGACGATCCCTGCCCCCGCCAGAGGCGGGCGGCGCCGCGGCGGAAAAAACAAAACTTTTTGGTTCAATAGCCTATTTGGGGGTAGCGAATGAGTCATAAGAAAAAAGATAAACCGAAAGATATTAAACCGTCCACAAAAAAAAATGTAAACACGATTTCCAGTCAACCAACTCAAAAAAACGACAATATATTGGATAAAAAAACCTATGAAGCCGAACTGGCAAAATTACAGGTTGAACTGGTTAAGTTACAGGAATGGATAAAACATAAGCATTTGAAAGTAGTGGTCATTTTCGAGGGTCGGGATGCGGCCGGTAAAGGCGGTGTTATCAAACGCATCACCCAGCGCTTAAATCCACGCATCTGCCGGGTAGTAGCTTTGGGTGTGCCGACGGAACGTGAAAAAACGCAGTGGTATTTTCAGCGCTATGTGCCCCACCTCCCGGCTGCGGCTGAAATGGTCCTGTTTGACCGGAGCTGGTATAACCGGGCCGGCGTAGAAAAGGTGATGGGGTTTTGCAGTGACGAAGATTATAGTGAATTTCTCCGCTCCTGTCCCGAATTTGAGCGGATGCTGATCCGTTCCGGTATTATATTAATTAAGTACTGGTTTTCAGTCAGTGACGAGGAACAGGAGCGGCGGTTTCAGGCCCGGCTACATGACCCGACCAAACGCTGGAAACTGAGCCCTATGGATCTTGAATCAAGGAAACGATGGGAAGACTATTCCAAGGCTAAGGATGAAATGTTTGCCTTTACCGATATTAAACAGGCCCCCTGGTATGTGGTCAATGCCGACAAAAAAAAGAATGCACGCCTGAATTGCATTGCTCATCTTTTAAGCCTGATTCCATATGAAGATCTTACCCCATCGCAAATAAAACTACCACCCAGGGAGGACAGAAAGGGCTATATCCGCCCGCCGATCACCGATCAGACCTTCATCCCGGAGAAATATTAACCTGACGTTTTCATAGCGCAGCTAAAGGCTACAAACAAATATCAAATTCCAAATTCCAAATAATAATCAATTATCAAAGTACCAATGTCCGAAATTTCATTCACTTAATTTTGGGAATTGTGATTTAGAATTTATTTGATATTTGCGATTTGTTATTTGTTATTTTAAAAACTTTGCTAACCTGATTTTTGACATACCATCGTATTACCACAGTGGACTTGGATAATTTCCCCGGCGAACCAAGTCCTGAATTTTTGATTTTACTATCGCTTTGTCCTCCTTGTAGGTAACCCCAAACCAATTTTCATTTGTTTTTAATACTTTTACCCTGGCCTTACCTGATTTAACGATCTC
The DNA here is from genome assembly GCA_964489835.1 of uncultured Calditrichota bacterium. GTDB lineage: Bacteria > Calditrichota > Calditrichia > JAJRVZ01 > JAJRVZ01 > CAZBBC01. The sequence goes on along the minus strand of CAZBBC010000255.1, from coordinate 1,154 downwards.
ACCGACGACATTAGGTAGATACAATTCAGATTTCTTATCCGCGCTGTGTAAGGCAATGAAATTCCTGAAAGCACGTTCAAGATGCTGAAAAACCGATGGGGTAAAACCCATCATATTCATGGAAACGCTGGTACTGCCGGGGAGCACGACCTGTTTTGCTTCTTCATCTTGATATACAATATCATGACCGGTTTTAACAATATGGGTTCTCTCAACAAGATTGATCAGAAACCCCTCAGGATCAGTTTCACAGATTGCCCGGGCAACATAACCCTGTTCAGAAAGCGTTTTCGATAACCGAAAACCGATGATGCAGTAATCCCGATCATTAATATTATCTGACTTTGACAAGTAATCAAAACAGAGCTGATAGGAGTGTAAACCATAAAAGTCATCGGCATTGATGACGGTAAAAGGTTCCTTGATTTTCCCTTCAGCCACCATTACTGCGTGGGCGGTACCCCAAGGTTTTTTCCGTTCCGGTGAAATCTTGATACCCTCAGGAACATTACCCAATTCCTGATAAACAAAATGTACCTCGAGTTTTCCCTGATATTTTTCAGCGAATAATTGCCGGAACTGGTCTTGCATGTCGCGCCGGATAACCATGACAATTTTTCTAAATCCGGCACGTATGGCATCATAAATTGAATAGTCGATGATTGTCTCGCCGGCAGGACCGAATGAATCCATCTGTTTCAAACCACCGTAACGGCTGCCAATACCGGCGGCCAGGATCAGAAGACTTGGTGTCATATAAATGATCCTTTTAGATATTTAATACGATATATACATACCGCAGCACAATGCTACAAACAAAGAAATTACATTCTGACCCTCCCCCAGCCCCTCCCTGTCCGGCTTTGCCGGAGAGGGGTGTCGACCCGAGACGGGGTGGGTCATTAAGCCAATACCATGATTGGTAATAGCTTTATCATAAAATTTATTATAATAATAAAGTTATTTTTTATAATAGCACAAATTTAACACGCAATTAAATATGAATCAGGAAATTTCTTACTAAACCTATCTAGCAGGCATGATTGAATCATGAAATTTGACTGATGACCGGTGAATATGTAAATTTAGCGGTGAAATTGGGGCTATAGCTCAGCTGGGAGAGCGCTGCGTTCGCAATGCAGAGGTCAGCGGTT
>CAZBBC010000254.1:0-2518 GCA_964489835.1 uncultured Calditrichota bacterium | reverse complement strand
ATTATTCACAAACCACTAAAGATTTCTCCTCGCTTCACTCGTCGAAATGACAGGCAAAGTTTTCACTTTTCACGTTTGACGTTTTATGAATTATCTTCCGCCCAATCCTTCAACAATTCTATCGCTTTAGCCAGAACACCTGCTGATCCCCTGTATTTTCCTGCGCCCGTTGCCTTGCCATCAATGGTATACCATTCATAGAATCCATTGTTCTCCAGAACCCTGTTCACCATTGGTTGAATCTCCTGATAGGCTTCTTCTATCAATCCATAATTGACCAACTGTTGTATCATCCGCCCACCAAACCAGGTCCAGTCACCCCCATTTTGGTAACCGTATGGATGCATGGCCGGATTTTTAAAATAGCCCGCCGGATAGGGTGGATAAATAGTAAGACCGATAGATTGGGCACCGGATGCTCTCTGATTTTTTAGCATTTGAGCATTTACCAAAGAAATTTCAGTACTGGTAAGGACGCCGGCCTCAATCGCTATTGCTGATCCTCCATGGTAATGAAGGTTATTTTCCTCAAATTCTGCCGGAAATGGCGATCCATCCAAATAAATATGAGGTATGAATTTATTCAATTTTTTGTCCCATAAATGTGCACGGATATTCGATTTTATGCCATCTCTAATTTTAGTCCAATATGTTCGTTCTTCACCCTCATTCAGCATATCAACTAAATTATCAAGGGCAATGACAAACATCGCATTGTCATAGATATCAATGGCCCGATGGCTGTTTTCATCTAAAACCACCCCCCATTTATGTTCGGGCTGCACATCACCCCAATCAGCGGTCGTTGCCCCCCATATCAATCCATATTTTTCCGAATATCTCTCGTTCAGTAAAAATTTCATGGCCAGCTGAAGACGTTCTAAGACAGTTTTCCCAAAGACCATTTCCTGCAAGATCAATCGATCACCTGTTTTTTTAATGTATTTTGAAACCGCCTGGACAAGACTGCACTCCTGGTCTGTTTCCACCGTGTTTTTATGTCCGGCATAATCAGGCGCCTGGTCTGTATAAATATAATCATAGGACACATACCCGGCTTTTTCCCTGGGGATAAAACCATCGATAATATTCCCATCATCTCCCTGGAAATTAAAGAATATGATCAGGTTTTCATGTACAATTTGAAGTGGGAGTACATCACAGGAAACTTCAATAAAGGTATTGTAATCCCTGATCCATACTTCGCTGTAGGCAGTGCCGGCACTAAACCCGGTTTTTACCAGATCATGGGCCATTTGAGATACTTTATCCAATTTTTCATCTTTCATAATTCTGGCCGCCAGTTCCTTCTTTTTCAAGTCAGAGCCTGACTGACAGGCGATCAAAAACAATAGTATCAAAATACCGGGTATATTCATTATTTTTTGCATTTTTATGTCCTTTTTTATTTCATAATTTTTATCTAACCCAAATAATTTATATTAATAGCCCTGAATTATTATTAAACCACGAAGCACACGAAGAACACGAAGGTTTAATATTTATTATTTAGAGTGAATTTATAATGAAATTCCAGTTCAATTTTTGTAATACTTTTTAAAAAAATTTAATAAAAATATCTTCGTGCTCTTCGTGTGCTTCGTGGTTTACCCCATTAGACATAGATTTCAGATTAATCCTCTTTTGGCGGTAGATTATCATACCAGCTGAACTTCAGGATCGTTATCGATACGATCACAATGATCAACCAAAAAATTGCTTTCCCATACCAGTGTCCAACCAGAAACATCGGTGCTAAATACATCCCGCTGATGGCACACATAGCAATGACTACATTAAAAACAGCAATCCAGCCACTTTCCGATTTTAAGGAAAGCTCACGGTCGGATAATCCGGATTTCTGGCGTATCATTTTCCACAGACCGAAGGGGCGGACTGACTGATAAAAGTTTATTAATATTTCATCATTTACCGGAGATGTTTTTAGTGAGACAATAACACTCATCAAAAGTGATGACAGGCAAATGAGAGGAAAAACAACATACATCGGTAATTCCGGTAAGAAAAGAGCGATAAGAGACAAAAGGATCCCACCGAGTGTTCCAATCGAATACCCCCATCCATTCAAACGCCACCAGTACCAGCGAAGAACATTGGGCACGACCACACCGGCACCGAGGGCCATCATAATCCAACTCCATATTTGGGCGATCGAGGTTGCATTGAATCCAATGGCAAGACCGAATATAACCACAAATAAGGAGGCGAAATAGCTCATTCGGACCGTCTCTTTATCGGTTGCCTGTGGACGGAAATACGGTTGCCAAAAATCCCGGACAATAAATGAGGCCCCGCTGTTGACAATGGAACTAAAAGTAGACATAAAGGCAGCTAATAAACCGGCAATGACCAGCCCTCGAATTCCTGTCGGTAAATATTGCATTAAAACAACCGGCATTACTTTTTCAGAATCGGTAACTCCGGTGATGCCGACAAGAGCCAGTAATGCGATACCGATGGTCATCGCCCAGCGCACGACAAGAAAAAAACTCCAGGC
>CAZBBC010000253.1:0-2610 GCA_964489835.1 uncultured Calditrichota bacterium | reverse complement strand
CTGCCTGTCGAATACATTGAGAATCATAAAAAAGAATTAGATTGGTTAGAGGGCTTGGAGGGTCTTACTGGTTAAAAGAAATCTAAAATCTTCTTTTGTTATTACTGATGTTTGACCAGTCCTTTTGAAATACTCATTTAATAACGCAGCCAATACTTGCGGGAAATATATACTGTCACTCACAAAGCCCGCGGATCGCGGGTGGGCGCCAAAATTACGGTTAATGTAAGGGGGAAGCGCATTATATCCATTAGATTATCACGTATGACCAACCATCAGAAAAAAATCTTTAAGAATTTGTCCAATCCAGAATGATCTTGCCTGATTTACCGGATCGCATCAGTTCAAATCCTTTGATAAATTCTTTATAACTGAATCGATGAGTGATTACCGGGGAGATATCCAGGCCGGTTTGGATCATAGCTGTCATTTTATACCAGGTCTCAAACATTTGCCGGCCATAAATTCCTTTGATCGTCAAACCGTTGAAAATGACCAGATCCCAGTCGATAGCCGCCCCGGCCTCCAGGATTCCGAGTAGCGCGATTTTACCACCGTGACACATATTGATCAACATATCCTTAAATGCGGTGGGATTACCGGACATTTCCAGACCGACATCAAATCCCTCTTTCATATCCAAATCATTCATTACATCCTTTAAACTTTCCGTTCTGACGTCAACTGTGCGGGTGGCCCCCATTTTATGGGCTAATTCCAGACGGTATGGATTAACGTCCGTAATAACAACATATCTTGCACCGGCATGTTTTGCCACGGCTACAGCCATAATACCGATAGGACCGGCGCCGGTTATTAATACGTCCTCACCAAGTACATCAAAAGAAAGGGCCGTATGAACAGCATTGCCAAAAGGATCAAAAACAGAAAGAACCTCTTTAGGAATTTTTGGATCGCATACCCAGATATTACTGGCCGGTATACATAAATACTCGGCAAAAGCGCCATCCCGGCTAACGCCGACACCGCGTGTGTTCATACACAGGTGTCTTCTTCCGGCGAGACAATTACGGCAATGCCCGCATACTAAATGTCCCTCACCACTAACCAGTTCTCCTTCATAAAAGTCGTGAACGTTACTGCCGACAGATTGAATAGTTCCTACCCATTCATGACCGATGACCATGGGAGTTTTAATCGTCTTTTGGGCCCATTCGTCCCAGTTAAAGATATGAACATCTGTGCCACAAATGGATGTTTTGTTAATTTTTATAAAAACATCATTAATACCCGGTTCCGGAACAGGTACCTCATCCATCCAAAGACCGGGTTTATCAAATTTCTTAACCAAGGCTTTCATTTTTTGCATTTACATGGGCTCCTTGTTATTGAAAGGGATTACTGATATAGAGGATACGAGGGATGAATCGATCATTTGTTCAATCTTCTTATGGCCTCGATCCTTTTCAACACGGGAGGATGGGAATAATTGAGAAATACATAAACAGGATGCGGCGTCAGGTTGGATAGATTGTCCCGGGATAGTTTTTTCAAGGCATTTATCATGTTCTCAGCATTCTCCGTTGTCTCCGTGGCAAAACGGTCTGCTTCGTACTCATTTTTTCTTGAAAAAATCTGCATAACAATCGATAAAATCATTTCAATCGGTGAATACAGCATGCTGAAAAATATCAAACCGGCATATACCGATAGGTGATTCATATAAAAGGCGTCAAAAAGTCCCTCATGACTCAGAAACAGGGACAATAAATAAAAGACCAATCCCATATGGAGTATACTGATTATCATGTTTTTTAAAATATGTTTCTTTTTAAAATGTCCGACTTCATGAGCCAGGACGGAAACCAGCTCCCCAACGGTGTGTTTACTGATCAATGTGTCAAATAATGCTACCCGCTTATTTTTTCCGAATCCCGTAAAAAAAGCATTGGATTTACTTGATCTTTTGGACCCATCCATGACAAAAATACCCCTCAGTGGAAACTGTGTGCTTTTTGTATAAGACAAAATCGACTCTTTGAGTTCTCCCTCTTCCAGGGGGATGAATTTATTAAATAGAGGCATAATCCAGGTAGGTGCGATAAATTGTATAATGAGTGAAAAAACAGTGGTCGCAATCCAGGCATACAGCCAGGCCAGGTTCCCTGTTGCATCAAAGAAGTACAATAAGCCGGCAAGTAATGGCACACCCAAAAGGATACTTAAAGAAAGACTTTTTAGAATATCCAGAATAAAAGTCCGTACCGTTGTCTTATTAAATCCAAATCGTTCTTCGATCACAAATGTCGAATAGACACCGAACGGAAGGGAGAACAATGATTTTAGCAGAATAAGGGAGGCAATATAAATCAAACCGGAAACAATCGGACCGAGATCCCAGTTTCTCACCCATAGATCAAGATAATTGAATCCGCCCATAAACCAAAAGATGAGAGTCAGGATCAGACTGAGTGTAGAAGTCAAAAAACCAAATTTCGTGTTAACCTCTGTATATTCCTGTGATTTTTTGTAAGCTTCAGAATCATAGACGCCTTCAAATTCCTTCGGCAATTCAAGTGAAAGATGCTTAATATTTAACCAATTTGTTATTAGCCCCAGCAGGTAACTGCCAATAATTGTAAACAGTAT
>CAZBBC010000252.1:0-2623 GCA_964489835.1 uncultured Calditrichota bacterium | reverse complement strand
GATGAAATATTCACAGGTGTATTACCCGTCTCCCGGTGCTCTTTACGAGATTTGAAAGGTAATCTTCCAATGCAGGCATTTGAAAAATTAGGTCTTTTCTATCTGGGGAAAAAACTCACGGCAGATCGGCAAGATCTTAGTGATGAATATTTACTTTACGATTCGAAGGATTTATCAACACATGCGGTATGTGTTGGTATGACCGGTAGTGGTAAAACAGGTCTTTGTATCTCCCTTCTCGAAGAAGCGGCTATCGATAATATTCCGGCAATCATCATTGATCCCAAAGGCGATATGGGAAATTTACTTCTATCTTTTCCGAAACTGAAAGGTGAAGATTTTTTACCATGGATCAACAGAGATGAAGCAAAGAAAAAAAACCTTACACCGGAAAAATTTGCCGAAGGACAGGCAGAACTATGGAAAAAGGGACTCTCCCAATGGGATCAGAGCGGTGAACGGATCAGTCGTCTTCATGAAGCCAGTGATTTTGCCATTTATACCCCGGGAAGCAATGCCGGCTTGCCGGTGTCTATCGTAGACTCTTTCTCTGCACCCAAAGGTCAGTTACTGGAAGATCTTGATATTCTGCGCGAACGCATTCAGACAATGGTATCCGGTCTTCTTGAATTGTTAGGTATAGCGGCAGATCCATTGCAAAGCCGTGAGCATATTTTAGTTTCGAATATTATGGAACATTGTTGGATTAACGGAAAAGAACTTAGTCTGGGCAATCTCATCCAAATGATTCAGTCGCCTCCGGTCGAGCAAATCGGTGTATTTAATGTCGAAGATTTTTATCCCGCTTCCGCGCGTCTAAAACTGGCCATGTCATTAAATAATTTATTGGCTGCACCGGGATTCAAAACCTGGATGGAAGGGGAATCTCTTGATATTGATAAAATGATCTATACTTCCCGAGGTAAACCGCGAACGGTAATTTTTTCTATTGCCCATCTATCGGATCAGGAGCGGATGTTTTTTGTTACGTTATTGCTCAATCAAATTATCGGATGGATGCGCTCACAGTCCGGGAGTACCAGTTTACGGGCGATCCTTTATATGGATGAAGTTTTCGGCTTTCTACCACCGGTAAGTGAGCCGCCGTCCAAACGCCCGTTTTTAACTCTTCTTAAACAGGCCCGGGCCTTTGGTGTTGGCGTCGTATTGTCAACTCAAAATCCAGTCGACCTTGACTATAAAGGTCTGTCCAATGCCGGCACATGGTTTATCGGTCGTTTGCAAACTGAAAAAGATAAGGAACGATTAGCCGATGGACTGATTCGCGGTGATCAGGGAGATATCTTTGATAAACAGACGTTGATGAATACTATTTCTTCGCTCAATAAACGTGAATTCCTAATGCATAGTGTTCATGAAAAACAACCGCAGTTCTTCCGAACCCGATGGGCATTGTCTTATCTTTGTGGCCCGTTAACACGGGAACAAATTAAAATCCTGATGACGGGAAAAAAGAAAACCACAGAAAGCACACCCCAAACTTCTCCGCCGCCACTGAAAAATGTTAATAAATTTGAAGCGGATAAACCATCTCAGTTACCGGCGATGATCCGGCAAGAATATACGTCCGTTGATCATCCGATCGAAGTGGACGGAAAGATCGTTTATCATTTATATATTGTTGCATCTGCGGATGTTTCATTTTTTAATAATAAATATGGAATTGTCCGTACTATTCCTGTCGCCTATGCTTTGCCATTAGGGCAAAGCACTCCTGATATTTCCTGGACCCAATCAAAATCATTTAGTTTTAATACCGATACATTCACCGGAAGTGTACTTAAAGGGGCTGCCTATATGCCAGTACCACCGGCTGTGCTCAAACTTGCAACTATTGACGCACTGGATAAACAATTTGAGAACTTTGTGTATCAAAATTACAATATTGTTCTGTGGAAAAGCGAGACATTTAAAACTGTTTCACTGCCCGATGAGTTGGAACGTGATTTCCGTATTCGTCTGCAGCAGGTAGCCCATGAGCGCCGCGACCTGGAAGCTGATCGTATCAAACGACAGTTCTCAAAAAAAGTCGATACACTGGAAAAACAATTAAAAACAGCCCAGCGTCTGGTAGACAAAGAGGGAGACCAATATCAGAAAAAGATGCTTGATACTGCTATCTCGGTCGGGTCATCTATCTTTGGTGCAATACTTGGCGGCAGAACGTCGCGGACAAGTGTCACACGAGCGGCAAGATCTGCCAGCGGTTTAAGCAAGGAAAAACGTGATATCGCCCGGGCGAAAGAAAAAATGGTTCAAATCGAAGGGCGCATAAAGGAACTGGAGACACAGTTAAATGAGCAGATCACGGAGCTTACAGAAAAATTTGATCCGCTCAATGAGGAGCTGAAAAAAATTATCATTCAACCAAAAAAAAATGATGTTTTGCAAAGGTACTTTGGATTTCTGTGGGTACCCTATTTCCACAGCGATGATGGTTCTGTAAAATCGCTCAATCAACTGATCAGCTAGTTGGGATAATTCATTTCTCGCGATGACGCGACGACCTGCCCGCCGGCAGGCGCGGCGCAGCGATATTTATAGAACACGGATAATCCGTGGACAAATTCTTTTTTTGATTACAGCAATATGCTGCGGTATG
>CAZBBC010000251.1:0-2936 GCA_964489835.1 uncultured Calditrichota bacterium | reverse complement strand
TTTTAGCAAAGATTTTAAAAACTTTTATCCACGGATTATCCGGCGCAGCCGGACACGGATTAAAACTAAAATAATAATAATTTTTAAATGAAATCCGTGTTAATCCGTGAAATCCGTGGACTATTTTTTTTGATTGCAGCATCGCTGCGGTATGAATAGATCAAATTAAATATTATCTTACATCACCAGAAGTTTTAGATACTGCCAAACCACTGAGGTTTTTCACTTCGACTTCATAGCCATCCGGAATATCAATGTTATAATGGATTGTTTTTGTATCTCGCTCCCATTCCAGATTAACCATTTGATCCCCGATCGGTATTTGCCCCCGGCAACTCTTTAAATTGATATCGGTGAAACGAAGGGTTATTTTTTTCTTCAGATAATCGATATGATAAATACCCAGAGCATCGCGGTATAACACGTGGACAATATGGGAGGCAAAGCCATGGTTACAACTGGCATAGGCGCCAATATTTTCCCACAGGGTCCCGGTCCGCTCGGCCATGTAATAAAAATTATCCCTCGATTCCCGGACGATCTGTGCGGTTCGACCATAGCGGGATAAAAGTTCTAATCTCAAATAATTGCCGATAAAAGAATTGGCCATGAAAACAGCTGGATACTTATTGGTTGTTTTACGATCCGGTCCGAATGCCGTCATTAGTATTTGCCATAAATCTTTATGCGTTTCCGGAGAAGCGACATTAAAAAAGAAAGCGTAATATTGACAAACTTCCGAGGAATTGTTGGTTACTTCGAGTTCACCGTTGTCATTTCTTATGGCATTATCAATAAAAAACTTACCGTTAAAGGACTGTTTCTCAATAGTGTTACCAATTTTTACTGATTTGCTGATAAATTCGGGAATGTTGTACAACCTGCCCGCGGCAGCAAGGGCGCGACTGTACAACATATTGGTGGGATAATTGACATCCTGTTTGAATTCATTTGCCTTAGACCATTCAATAAAAATCCAACTCTCCAGATTTTCAAGCAAGCCCTCCTCATTTTCGAACCGCTTAAAATATTGAAATAGTTCCAGAACCTTTGGTTTAAGAGCATCGACCATGTCCCGGTCAGTACTGCGCTGAAAATATTCCTCCAATTGTACCACGAACCACAGGGACCAGTTGGGGATAAAAACACTATCCGGATGATCGGCCGGATAACACATCGGTAGCATTCCCTCCGGAAGGTGTTCGAATTTTTCCGGTAACAAATAATTTTCGAAAAAATTCTTTTCAATGAGAGTGTTACCGGAGAGGTCCATGGCCACCCGGGCCGTAAAGTAACTATCGCACAACCAGCCGGCCCGCTCCCGCGACGGACAATCCATAAAAATGTCTATGGCATTTTGTCTGAATGTCTCTCTTCCCGCGGCATAAATTTTATTTAAGCTGTCGTTACTGCATTGGAAATCTGAATGGGAGATATCCGAATTTACATATTCTCTCAGATAAATATATTTGAAGACACAGTCACCTTTCAGGACCACTATTTTCAAATATCGAAGGGTATAGGGTTCGAATGCTTCTATGTCATAGCTGCCCGGATCAAGGTCATAACTGATAATATTGATACAACCCAGACGTTTAAAATCTACATCATTATTCGAGAGAACTTCATCAAACACAAAAAACAGTTGTGATTTTTTATCACAAATAATTTTAGCGCCGATGAATCCGGATAAATTCACGCCAAAATCAATAATCGAAAATTCATTTGGGGACAGAGGCAGGGTTGAAGCATCGGAATAAGCCCGGTCGATCATTTGTTGATCAACGATTTTAGTCTCCTGTAGCGTGAAGGATGGATTGATCGTCAATTCATTTTCTTTATAACCGCCAAATTTTTTCCCTATTCTGGTCAGGGAGCGGTCTTTCCAGTACTTATCGACGGTTTGCCCGCTGATTATTTTTCCTTGAGAATAAATTTTAACAGGGGTACGTTTTTGAAAATCGGAATATTTTACCCCACGGATCAATAGTTTCTTTGGTGATACTACGACAACATCTATTTTTTCTGATGGAATTGAACAATCATTCCGCCAGCGGTATGATTGCGGGGTGAGTCGATAGCATTCCATAAACGGCCGTTGAAAGCTGAATCGGGGCACTTTTTGGATACGTTCGGTCATAATGGACGCTTCAAATCCGGTGTGATCGTTTCCTGTGGCACACATAACCTGTTCATCGGCTACTACTTCTGCCTGTAAAAAGGCCGGTTGGTCGAGCAGATAATAGCTGTTGACATTGTAGCCCACCACTTCCACCGCTACAATATTTTCTCCCACCTGCATTTTACCCGTTAGCGGCCATTCGTCAACCCGGTAAAAACCATGGGCAGCCCGGGCCGGACCATGTCCAACAAACTGACCGTTTAGATAAACCCGGTAAATAGTCGAAGCAGCAATTTTAATCATTACTTCTTTAGATGTTGGCTGATTAAAACAGGCGCGAAATCCAAGGGTGAGATTTTTTTCCTTTTCCCGGTCTTTGATCCAGACCGGCTTTGCTTCCTGGAATTGAATAGTACCGGCTGCTCCGGATCCCGGATAAGAATGATTGTTTTGGGGAACATTACAATGAAAGGAAGTGGAAATTAAGAACAGAAATATCATCATGAGTACTATTAATTTTTTCATAATCGCTCTTTCTTCCAATTTAAAAATAATAGCTAGCCTGATCTATTCATACAGAAGCATATTGCTGCAATCAAAAAAAATTGTCCACGGATTATCCCTGCCTGCCGGCAGGCACGGCGTCGAAGCCGGATCCCGTCATAGCCGGGCAAGCAGGAGCAGACTGACACTGATTTATACGATTACTTAACCGCAATGACCTGCCCGCCCCGTAAAACGGGGTCTACGACGTGGTAGGCGCAGTGCAAAAGATACGCAAAGCACGCAAGGTTTTTTTAATATTTTTAACATT
>CAZBBC010000250.1:0-3069 GCA_964489835.1 uncultured Calditrichota bacterium | reverse complement strand
TTTCAGAAAGGTAATCACCATAATAATTACAACAATTTTCGATGATAACATCTGAAATCCAGATATCCCGGGCATAGGCTTCCGGATTTCCGAATACGCCGATACCGTTACTCGAAAGATTATGAATGTACATGTCACTAATATGTATCTTCTCTGAGGGACCGGTGAGATAAATACCACGGATATTAACACCCGCCGGCCAAAGATCCTGATAGCCTATAATTTCACCCCCAAAGATCGTTACGGAGCTGATATTTTCACCCAGAAATGCCTGTCCGTCCTGTTGACAATTTTCATTAAGTTGGAAAACGGCGCCATACATTGATAAGGTCAGGTTCGAATGAATTTTCAAACCGGCTTCGTCCAACAGATAGACCATTGGAGGAAAAACCAGGGTAGAATTCTCTCCTCTGGCGGCATCGATGGCCTTCTGAATTTCGGCCTGATAGCCGATGGAACCATCGGTCACATATCCTTTGGGCAGAAAATCGGATACTGACAATACATCCTGGGCATAGAGCCAGGCAGCATTTTGATGATTACTTGCGATAATGAATATCCCCGCAGTGAAAAAAAATCTCCGTATAATAGACTCCAGACTATAGATGATTGGGGTCCGTATATACCGACCTGATATGAAAATGGCTCTGTTCCGATGTAAGCGTCTATTTGTCCTGTCTGTTTTCATTTTATTTTTCCTGAATTGAATTCATTTACTTATTGTTTAAACCTCGGCTATTCCTTGCAGTGATACCGGTCTACTGCTCTGATTATCCTTTGTGATCATCCTTCGTAAATACCCTGCTTGACCGAGATGGTGGGCCAGGTGTGAGCAAAGATGCAGGAGGAAATCCCAAGTTCCAACTCCCAAATACCAATTAATTCCAAATTCCCAGTTCCAAATTACTTATTAATCTTCATTTCCCCAAAGTGTTTTATCAGTGCCCTTATTTTTACGCCATTCATGTCGCCAGCGATGTATTTGCCATTGCCCGATAAAATCTTTCGGTTCTCTGGAAACTTTGTCAGGTATAGGTGCCAATCGGGATAAAGGAGGTGATGCATACCAGTAAGCGACACTTGCCAGATCCAGGGTGAGGCAATTATTATGTCCATGTTCAATCGTGAATCTTAAGGATTTATCAAAATATATAGGATCGCTGATATGAAAACGATAGACATGTGTTCTGCCTAACCAGCCAATATCATCATTTACCCGTGCATACCCGTAATAGGGGTGGCTGAATAATGTTTTTGGACACCATGATGTGTTGAAATAATCTTCCGTGCCGGTTCCGTGCAAGGTTGGTTTACTATCTCCATCAATAAATATCATGTCATCACCTTCTCCATACCACATGGGAGTGGGGGAATGCACATAATAATTTACGCCTACAAAATGACCTTTTCCCCTGATATCCGCGATGAGATAATTTTCTTCTCCTGTTGGATTTTTACCCTGATTACCAAGTGTGCTCCACTCGTTTTCACCATCGGCCAAAGCTTCGGTTAACTCATGATTATACCAGGCATGGAAACGTCCCATATCCTCTGACAAATCGGCAACTTCAACATAGTCCACATAATAATAAAATGCCCGTATTTCCTGGTTTGATTGGTTCTCGATCTCAATTTTTGCCCCCTTGGAAAAAGGCATGGCAAAATATGAGACCATCGCCCGGCCTTTTACCGGTCCAACCGCAATAGGTAAACTTGAAAAATCATAACTTTCGTTCCATCCTTGTCCAAAAAATGGTCCGATGGGCGATTCTACCGAGGGAAAATCAAGTCCGTCCCAATACATGCGGATAACGATGTCATTCCGGTTCAATTTTTCAGGTGGCGGAGCGATGGTAATCCAGATATGATTGATAATGCCGGCACCGCTGACATCAAAAATCAAACGTTTTTCTCCTGCTTTGATATGCTCGAACCGGTCATTGTTGCCACCGCTTTTGTCATAACTGCTCACTCTTTTACTTTTAATATCCATTTTTATCCTGGCCAGTTCAAATAATTCACCATTCAGGTTCTGTGCAAGACAGAGATTACTCAGATAAAAAATAAATAGAAGTAGCAATGTCCAGAAATATGAATATCTTTTCATTTGATTCTCCTTTTTTATTATGGCGTAGTGTCAAAAGTTTTCATTTGTTTTCCATTTAACTTATTCTTTTTATTGGCTTGAAAAAAACATCCCCCTAACCCCCTTTGAAAGGGGGAATCGGATCCTGCCCCCCCTATTAAGGGGGGGGGATTGAGGGGGGTGTTTTTTTCCAATTTCTTCTTTGGATGATAATAGATCTTCAAGTTCGAACATCCCCTAACCCCCTTTTCTAAGGGGGAAGTAATACAACGTTCTTTGTACTAATAAAGATATAAATTTTTGGTTTTTTATTTTTTTTATAGAAATTTTAACACAACCCATCAAACTTTTGATAGCACCTTAATATATACCAAGAGTTTTATTCGTTATCCGGAATGACGGGGAGTTCGATGTAAGAGTGGTGATCCGTACCAAAATGAACCGAGATCGTTGGAATAATATTTGCCGGATCATCCGGATCATTTTTGGGCGATAGTTTCGGATGAAGTCTGAATGTCGGGTGGTCTGAGCAAGCAATTGATAGTCTTAATCTATGTCCTTCTTTGAAAACCCATGAGGTTGGGTGAAAATCAATCACCAGATTTACGATTTTACCTCCGGCAAAAATCTTTTCTATATATTGATCACTTTTAAAGCCATGCCATGGCAGGTCCGGCAGTACATCAATACCGGAATGGGTTTGAATCATATCGTCATTATTATGAAGATCTGCAAAACCGGCTCTCAATTGTCCTTCGGTCACCAGAATAACATTGCCGTTTTCATCAACATCATTTAAATAGACAAAAATATCACCGTATTCTGCGTCGGAAGAAATATCCAGATTGACAACCGGGTGACCGGTCACCTCTATATTCTCAGCCAGATAGTCTGTTTCAAAGAAGAGTGTTTTGGACTCTATATCATTCCGGTAGGGTAAGGAGTCCGGTTCGTGTGCAGCAATTCCCAGCCATCGGTTTCCT
>CAZBBC010000249.1:0-3109 GCA_964489835.1 uncultured Calditrichota bacterium | reverse complement strand
CGGATTGTAATTGACGGGGCGGAGCTGTAGTTGGAAGTAGGGAGTAAGTAGGGAATAGAGAAGAGCGTGTAGAGGCGCATTGCGTTGCGCCTTATGGGTATAAGGATCTAGTTGGGAATTTCCCCAGGGGGATCTTTTTCCTTGTTCAGCACAATATATATAAAATTTTGAAATAAAGGGATAATAATATGGAGAGAGAATTAACAGCCATTATCGAACGTGAAGGGAATGGCTATGTGGCCCTATGTCCTGAGGTAGATATAGCAAGCCAGGGCGATACAGTTGATAAGGCCCGTTCTAATCTGCTAGAAGCGCTGGAATTATTCTTTGAGACAGCGTCTCCGACGGAGATTAAAGAAAGAATGCATGACGAAGTATATATAACTCAGGTAAAGGTTGCTGTTGGGTAAGTTACGTGTTTGTTCTGGAAAAGAGATTTGTCGAATACTCACGAATGTTGGCTTCACCGAAGTGCGTAAGCGCGGAAGTCATATCGTGATGCAAAAAAACTCACCGAAACAACGATTACAGTACCAATACCGGATCATAAATAAATTAAAACTGGAACATTGCTTTCAATTATTCGTCAATCTGGTGTTCCACGATCTGAATTTGAATGAAGCGATTCTTACTTCTGATATTTCCCATGATTTAGCCAGTTCCTAATTCTGAAATCCTGGATGATTTCATCCCGATATATTTTCCCCGTAAGACGGGGTCTGCGACACGGAGAAAAATGTTTTTATCGGGGCCAATTCCCAATAGACCATTTATTTTGGATTATAACGAATGACCTGGTACGCCATTTATACACGGCCGAGGCACGAGAAAAAAGTTGATGCCAAACTGTCCGAAAAGAAAATTGAAAGTTTTTTACCGCTTATCAAGCGTAAACAGCAATGGAAAGACCGTAAAAAAACCGTAGAGATGCCTCTGTTCAGCAGCTACCTGTTTGTCAATTTTGAGTATAAATATCGTTTTGATATTCTGGAAACAGATGGTGTGGTTAAAATTGTGAATTTTAACGGCATACCGGCCGTAGTGCCCGACTGGCAGATTGCATCTCTGCGCCAGATGCTCGAATTTCCCAAAACTCTGCAACTGGAAACCTATATTCGACCCGGTGAGATCGTTGAGGTGATCGAAGGACCGATGCGCGGTCTTCGTGGTACAGTCGACAAACGCAAAAACGCTGATCGGCTGATACTGACGATTGACGGCATCATGCAATCGATTTCGGTGGAGATCGATGAAGGGATGTTGAAGAAGATTGGAAATACAAAATAAATAATACAAAATAAATAATA
This sequence comes from uncultured Calditrichota bacterium, assembly GCA_964489835.1. GTDB lineage: Bacteria > Calditrichota > Calditrichia > JAJRVZ01 > JAJRVZ01 > CAZBBC01. Next base: position 1,802 of record CAZBBC010000249.1, on the reverse strand, counting down.
CAAAATACAAAATACAAAATAAATAATACAGAATACAGAATACAAAATAAATAATACAAAATACAAAATAAATAATACAAAATACAAAATACAAAATACAAAATACAGAATATTAGATAATTCAAGATACAAAATACAATATAATAATTGAAGATGTTATACGAGTCTGAAGAATATTTTAATAGTCTGATTATAAAAGATGTGAATATCAAATATGAAGTTGACTTAAAGGAAATCATCTTTCAATTTGCACTTGAAACTTTAAAGTTTTTAATGATGCTTCCTTATAAAAGAGAATTGGATGTTTTTAGAAATCAATTATCAAAGTCTGCAACATCAATTGGAGCGAATTTTGAGGAAGCACAATCGACTTCTTACAAAGAGTTTGTACAAAAAATGAGAATTGCCCTGCGGGAGGCTAATGAAAGTAGATATTGGTTAAAATTACTTAAGGAATTGAAGATTGGAGATCTTGATAAACTTGTATATTTGCAAAATGAAGGTGAGAAGATCTCCCGAATATTAGGGTCCATTGTTTCTAAAGCACACAAAAAATTAAACAGTTGATTTCTATACATAGATGGTAATAGGTAAATTAATAAATTATCTCACAAAATAGCTAATACATATAGTTCAATCGCCATGTGCATGACATTGTAGATTCCAGGATCTTTTTAAGAGTTAAAATATTCAGGCTGTCTTTCTTATATCTTATGTTTTATTTTGTATTTTTTATTTTGTATTGAGTGGTCTTCAATACTTCTCTTCAATCAGGAGTATTTATGCGCATCCTCATAACCGGTGGTGCCGGATTTATCGGCTCTCATTTATGCGAACGATTATTGGTCAGCGGTGATGATGTCCTCTGTCTGGATAATTTTTTTACCGGCAGCAAAGATAATATCCGCCATTTGATGGGCAATGACCGATTTGAACTGATCCGGCATGACATCATAGAGCCCATCCTGCTGGAAGTGGATCAGATCTATCATCTGGCCTGTCCCGCCTCGCCTTTACATTACCAGTACAATCCGGTAAAAACCATAAAGACCAGCGTGATGGGAACGATCAACATGCTCGGGCTGGCCAAGCGGGTACATTCACGGATACTGCTCGCCTCGACATCCGAAGTCTATGGTGATCCAAAGGTGCATCCGCAGCCGGAAACCTACTGGGGGAATGTTAATCCGATCGGGCGGCGGAGCTGTTATGATGAGGGAAAACGGGTGGCAGAAACATTGATGATGGATTACTACAGGCAGAATAAGCTAGATATCAGGATTGCCCGAATATTTAATACCTATGGTCCGCGCATGGCCCTTAATGACGGACGTGTCGTATCCAACTTTATTATACAGGCGTTGAGGGGGGAAGATATTACTGTCTATGGGGATGGCAGTCAGACACGTTCCTTTCAGTATATCGATGATCTGCTGGAAGGGCTGATCCGATTTATGAATGTGGATGATTTTTTAGGACCGCTCAACCTGGGCAACCCGGTGGAATTTACAATCAATGAACTGGCCGGGAAGGTGATCGCCATGACCGGTAGCAAATCAACAATCATCTATGAATCCCTGCCCAGTGACGATCCGACCCAACGCCAGCCGGATATTACCCTCGCCCGTGAAAAACTCAATTGGGAACCGGCCATTCCACTGGAGCAAGGACTGGAGAAAACGATAGCGTATTTCAGAAAAAGATTAAAGATTAAAGATTAAAGATTCGTCCACGAATTTCCACGAATTAGTCCACGAATTACACGAATTATAGAACAAGTCTTTTATATTTTAGACTTTTTT
>CAZBBC010000248.1:0-3350 GCA_964489835.1 uncultured Calditrichota bacterium | reverse complement strand
ATGCGTATTCTAACCTGTTATATGCCCCCCACAAGCGGAACCGCAACTGTTTGCGGTTTTGATATTTTCGAGCAGAGTATGGAGGTAAGACAGATTACCGGCTATCTACCGGAGAATCCACCCCTTTATAATGAGCTCACCGTAGACGATTATCTTAATTTTGTTGCCAAAATTAAAGGCGTTGAAAACGATAAGATGAAAAATGAGATCGAAACGGTTATTGAAAAAGCGAGTGTTGGTGAAGTCAGAAATCGTGTTATCGGAATGCTGTCCAAAGGTTTTAAGCAGCGTGTCGGATTAGCACAGAGTCTGATAAATAATCCCGAAGTGGTCATTCTTGATGAGCCGACAGTGGGACTGGATCCAAAACAGATTATTGAGATCCGGGAATTGATTAAAAATCTTAAGGGTGATCATACGATCATTTTAAGTTCTCATATCCTTCCGGAAGTTGAGCAAACCTGTGAAAGAGTAGTGATCATTTCAGAGGGTCGGGTAGTTGCCGAAGACACACCGGATAATCTGACTGCACGGATGAAGGGATCGGATCGGGTAATTCTGGAAGTAGAGGGAGAAAAGAAAAAAGTTGAAGACATCTTCAAATCCTTTTCTGATGTAACATCTGTAACTGTCAGTCCAATGGCGGGCAAACTATTAAAAGTAGCCGTCGAATGTAAAAAGGATTTAAGAAAAGATTTTGCGCAAGCATTGGTCAATAAAAAAGTAGGCTTATTGGAAATGCAGGCTGACAAAGTTACTCTGGAAGATATCTTTCTGCATTTGACGACCAAAGAGGAGGTGGCATAGGATGAAAAAAACACTGGCAATATTTGAAAAAGAATTTAAATCAATTTTCTATTCACCAATGGCATATATTGTTATTGCCGTATTTACTGCCTTAACCGGTTTATTCTTCTACCTGTATTTATCTAACTTTGTTGAAGCTGCCTTTATGGATCAGATAAGATCGCAGCAGTACCGGCAAATGCCACAGAAATTTAATGTAAATATGATGCTTATCAGACCCTATTTCTGGAATATTGCACTTATTTCTTTATTCACTCTGCCGGCTATTTGCATGCGTCTTTATTCGGAGGAAAAAAAGCAGGGAACCATCGAGCTGCTCTATACCGCACCGCTAAGCACGATGCAAATCATTATAGGCAAATACCTTGCCGGCATGGCCTTTTATATTGTTCTACTTTTACCGACCATATTTTTTCAGTCACTTTTATTTATTTACGGAGATCCGGAGTTTTTACCGGTTCTTTCAGGATATGTCGGGTTGCTTTTCTTAGGCAGTGCCTTTGTATCGATCGGTTTGTTTATATCATCAACAACCGAAAACCAGATCATCGCTGCAATTGGTGGATTTGCCCTTTCGCTTGTCCTATGGGTAATCGGTTGGGGGGCAAGCTATGTGGGATCCACATTGTCACCCTTTCTGGAATATATCTCAATTATCAATCATTTCGAAGATTTTGCCCAGGGTGTTATCGATAGCGCACATGTTGCTTATTATTTATTGTTCACTTTCTTTGGATTATACCTGTCCTTAAAATCCATCGAATCGGTAAAGTGGCGTACTTGAGAGATATAAATTCAATACTAGTGGAGTTTTAAAATGAAATTATTAGATAAAATTTTGGGTATTTTAGGTGTTGTACTATTTTTCTTTTCTTTGATTTATTATTCGATTCAGAACATTTGGGGCATACTGAATTGGGTGACACTCCTTCTGGGACTGGCCGGTATCGGATATTTTATTTATATCCATTATAAAACAAGGGAAAAAGAGATATCCAGGCGCAGTCTGCAATACGGTTCTAATATTATTGTCCAGATTGCAATTGTTATCGGTATTATTGGTTTTCTGGCTTTTATTACAACAAGACAGCACTTCCGCAGCGACTGGACAGAAAATAAACTTTACAGTTTAGCCGACCAGACCGATAAAATCATGAATGGATTGGAGAAAGAAGTGCGCGTAACCGCCTTTTACAAATCCAGTGAACAGCGGAGCGCCCAGGATCTTTTAGATGAGTATGCCTTTCGGTCAGGAAATTTTAAATTTGAATTCGTCGATCCTGATGAAAAACCGCAAATTGCCCGCCAATATCAGGTAAATAAATATAATACTTTAATCGTTGAATCCGGAATAAAAAGAGAATCCATCGAGGAATTAAATGAGTCGAATCTGACCAATGCGATCATGAAAGTGACCCGCGACCAGAATAAGACCATTTTCTTCCTGACCGGTCATGGTGAGCGGACAATCTTGGATGAAGCGCCGGTGGGATATAAGCAGGCTGCCGAGGCGATAAAGAAGGAAAATTATTTAGTTAAGGAATTTAATCTGGTCCGTGCGATGGGAATGGGGCAGGGTATCCCGGATTCCTGTAATGTGCTGGCTATTGTCAGCCCGAAAGCGAATTTTTTTCCTGGTGAATTGGACAGTATCAGGTCTTATCTTGATCAGGGGGGCAAGTTAATTGTTTTGCTCGACCCGGAGCATAATCAGGATATTGTCGATTTTCTCGCTGAATATAAAGTCCGTGTTGGCAATGATATGGTTATCGATGCCAGTGGTGTGGGGCAGCTCTTCGGTGCCGGCCCTGGTATGCCGCTTATCAGCCAATATGACCAAGACCTGGCAATCACCAAGGATTTCGGAATTATGACATTTTATCCCTATACATCATCGGTTACACCGATGGAAGATAAGGGCGGATATGATATCAAGGAGATTTTAAAAACCAGCGAGAACAGCTGGGCGGAGTCTGATTTAAGCAAGCGGGAGGTAAACTTTAATCCCGAAGAGGATCTTAAGGGACCGGTATCAATCGCTGTTCTGGTTGAAAAAAGTGTGGGTGGTAAAAAAATAGCGTTGGTGATTTACGGGGATTCTGACTTTGCCAGTAATGGATACTGGCAAAACCAGGGGAATGCCGATATTTTTCTAAACACGATCAATTATCTGGCGGAAGAAGAAGATCTTATCTCCATTCGTCCAAAGGATCTTGATGACCGGCGGGTGACCTTGACCCAGGCAGATGTAAAAACGATCTTTTATCTGGTCGTTATTGCTATCCCCTTGCTGGTCATTATTGCCGGTGTTATCTTTTATATTCGACGGGGGCGCTAGGCCTGTAAGGTCACGGAATGGCGTGAAGAGAGAAAAGCGTAGAGCGTGCAGGGGCACAGCGTGCCGTGCCCAATGGAATATTAAATGGTTAAGAGATTAAATAAACATAGAGAATTGATTTAAAGAACTCACCCTAAATCCCTCTCTTGTAAAGAGAGGGACTTTAGGGAGCCCCTTCTCTTTTCAAGAGAAGGTCGAAGATGCG
>CAZBBC010000247.1:0-3430 GCA_964489835.1 uncultured Calditrichota bacterium | reverse complement strand
CTTATAAAAGTACTTTCTAAGAGGACACAGAGTATATCTCCGTGAACTCTGTGGTTTATATCTATTGCAATCTTTCATTTTTTCATTTTTTAAGTAGCAAAGAAAAATCAAAGGCTGGAGCTGAATGTGTCAGTGCACCGATAGAGATAAAGTCAACGCCGGTTTCAGCTATTGCTTCAACCGACTCCAGGGAGACGCCGCCCGAAGCCTCAACTTCTGCTCTTCCGGCAACAATCCCCACAGCCTTGCGCATTTCATCCAAGCCCATATTATCAAGCATAATCCGATCGGCACCACAGGAAACAGCTTCCCTGACCTCATCCAGGGTCGTTGTCTCAACTTCTATTGGGACATGTAAATTTTTACGCTTTACAAATTCTTTCGATCTCATTATGGCCTCCCTGATACTCCCTGCCCCCTCAATGTGATTCTCCTTGATTAAGATCATATCAAAAAGCCCCATGCGATGATTAGCTCCTCCACCACTTTTAACAGCTTCTTTTTCTAATTGTCTTAACAAGGGTGTGGTTTTACGCGTATCAGTAATTTTTGCATTCAGGGGTTTGACCTTGTCAACAAACCGGGAAGTTAAAGTGGCGATACCGGAAAGATGGGCCAGAAAATTAAGCGCTGTGCGCTCGGCAGTGAGAATAGAAGATATTCTGCCGGAAATCGTTATAATTTTCTCTCCCGGACCGATTAAATCACCCTCCTGGTGAAAGGTATTGATATCCAGATCTTCGTCTACAAGAAAAAAGATTTTTTCAGCCGCTTTAATTCCGGCTAAAACACCGTCTTGTTTGGAAATAATTATCGCCCTTCCCTGACAATTATCTTCGATCGTTGCCAGAGTGGTAATATCTCCCTGGCCAATGTCTTCTGCCAACGCTTTTTTAAACAGTTCCTCGATAGGATTCATTTCAGACATATTTCACTTTTTTATTTTTTTTATATATATTTGTTATTGTTTGGTTTAATAAATATAAATATCCGATACGTTTTTGCTTTATTCCCAGACATTTTTTTACTTTATCAAATATAAATAAATATACCCATTTAACCAATGAGCATTTGGTATCTTTTTTGATAATTTCCAGAGGAAGATCAGGTCTGTTTTTATTATACCTTCGTGATCGGAGCCTGTCCTGAAGACCGAGAGGTCGAAGGATCTTGAGTAAATCAGGAAAATTGATTACAAATGTTCAAACAGAATTTATAATGATTTATAAAGTAAATAATAAAGAAATTAGTTGGCTATCCTTCAATGAAAGAGTTTTGCAGGAAGCTGATAATCCCGATGTACCGCTTATTGAGAGAATTAAGTTTTTAGGTATCTGTTCCTCAAATTTGGATGAGTTTTATCGTGTCCGGGTTGCTACCTTAAACCGTCTGGCTGATATAGGTAAAAAAGCGAAAAAAATTATTGGCGAAGATCCCCGAAAAATTCTAAAAGAAATAAATAAAATTGCCCTGCTACAACATGAAAAATTTGACAAAATATTTAAAAACCTTATCAAAGAACTGGTGAAAGAGAAAATTTTTATTATCACCGAGAAAGAACTGTCACCGGAGCAGGGAGAATTTGTCAAAAATTATTTCCACACCGAGGTGAGATCTAAATTAATTCCGATTATGCTCAGTCAGGTTCCCGATACACTACAACTGAGAGACCGCCTGGTGTATCTTGCTGTTTGTCTGGAAATGAAAGACGATCCGGGAAAAAAACAATATGCACTGATCGAAATTCCCTCTGATGTACTTCCCCGTTTCCTGATCATTCCATCGGATGCCGGAAAGAAACATATCATAATGCTTGATGATGTCATACGTTATCGACTGGTTGATATATTTTCTATTTTTTCATATGAAAAATTTGCGGCCTATACTATAAAGATTACCCGTGATGCCGAACTGGATATTGATAATGATATCTCCGAAAGTTATCTGGATAAAATGCATAAAAGTCTCCAGAAACGAAAGGCAGGAAATCCGGTTCGATTTATTTATGATGCTAACATGCCGGACGAATTTTTAAAGATGCTGACAAAGAAGATAAAACTTACCGAGGAAGACACTCTCATTGCCGGTTCTAAATATCATAATAACCGGGATCTGATGAACTTTCCTCTTGTTGGATCCCGCCAGTTAAAATACCCGGCAATTAAAAGTTTGTCCCATAAAGACATTATTCCCAATCAAAGTCTTTTGAAAAGCATACGTAAAATGGACATATTGCTGCACTATCCTTATCACTCATTTGATTACGTCATCGATTTGCTCAGAGAGGCCTCCATAGATCCGAAGGTTACTTCAATAAAAATGACCATTTACCGGGCGGCAAAAAATTCAAGTGTCCTGAATGCTCTGATCAATGCGGTTAAGAATGGGAAATCGGTGGTTGTCGCTTTGGAATTACAGGCTCGATTTGACGAAGAAGCGAACATATACTGGGCAAATCGTCTGGAAGAGGAAGGTGTAAAAGTAATCTTCGGCGTGCCTGGATTAAAAGTTCATTCAAAACTGTGCCTGATAACAAGAAACGAAAAAGATCGACCCTTTCATTATGCGATCATCGGAACAGGAAATTTTAATGAGGTTACAGCAAAAATATATACCGATCATGCCCTTTTCACTGCGGATCCGAGACTGACAAAGGAAGTGGATAGGATCTTTAATTTCTTTGTAAAAACATACCGCAGCGATACTTTTAAACATTTGATCGTTTCTCCAAATTTCATGCGTAAACGCCTGACCAGTCTGATGAATAAAGAAATTAGGAATGCACGTCTGGGAAAACGGGCTTATATCATCTTAAAACTGAACAATCTTACTGATCCTGATTTGATCCGTAAATTGTATGAAGCAAGTGAGGCAGGTGTAAAAATTAAACTTATCGTTAGGGGAATGTTTTCGCTGATACCGGGCGTGGAAGGGATGAGCAGCAATATAGAAGCGATCAGTATCGTCGATAAATTTCTTGAACATACCCGGATTTTTGTATTTGGTAATGATGGGAATGAAAAATATTACATTTCATCCGCTGATTGGATGCCCAGAAACATCGATCGTCGTATCGAAGTTACTTGTCCGATTTATGATGAAAAATTAATCAATGAATTGAGACAATATCTTGAGATTCAGTGGAGTGATAATATGCGCGCCAGAATATTAGATGAAGAATTAGAGAATAAGTTTAAAGAGACCGAACCCCGAAGAAAACTGAGAACACAATGGCGACTCTATGACTATTTGAAAGATTATCACTCTAATTCAAAGGATTAAAAAAGTTTACAGTATTATTTTTTAAATATCTTTGATCAACAATGCCGCCTTTTTTCAGTTTATTAACCTGATCTATTCATACCGCAGCCGTTGGCTGCAAACAAAGAAAAAAATAGTCCACGGATTTCACGGATTAACACGGATTTTA
>CAZBBC010000246.1:0-3446 GCA_964489835.1 uncultured Calditrichota bacterium | reverse complement strand
GGCGCAGACGTGGCGCAGACGGGCGCAGACGGGCGCAGACGTGGCTATGACGGGATCCGGCTTCGACGGATAATCCGTGGACGAATTCTTTTTTTGATTGCAGCAATAGGCTGCCGTATGAATAGGTCAGATTAAAAAACTGGATAAACTAAATTTTAAATCACAAATTTGCATTATTATGAAGAAAAAAGATCCTAAATTGACCTCTCCCAAAGAAAATGTAATCATCGTTGACCGTAAAAACCGGTCCATTGATGTGGTCCCAAGAAACAAAATGCGCCGGGATGGACTGATACACCGGGCAACTTACATCTTGGTCTTCAACGATAAGGATCAGGTCTTCACACAGAAACGAACACAAATAAAGGATTTCCTGCCCGGTTACTATGATGTTGCTGCCGGCGGTGTGGTTCGTGAAGGCGAGAGCTATACTCTTTCTGCCAGACGCGAGTTACAGGAGGAACTCGGTGTACGGGCAGCACTTAAAAAACTGTTCGATTTTTATTGGGAAGTCGGTAATCAAAAGATGTGGGGACGGGCGTATAAATGTTCTCACAACGGACCTTTTTGTCTACAGGCAGAGGAAATTGAAAGCGGTGAATTCTATTGCGTTGATGATGTTTTGAAGGGAAAGGTCTCTCCCGTCACGCCGGATACGCTTTATGTACTCAAAAGATATAAACAATTATAAATTAGTAATTGGTAATTTGTAATTAGGAACCGGGAATTGGTCCCGATAAAAACATTTTCCTCCGCGCCGAAGACCCCGTCTTACAGGGAAAATAAATCGGGATGAAATCTTCCAGAATTTCAGAATTGGGAATTACAAATGGCAAATTACGAATTACCAATTACAAATTACAAATTTAAATTAACAATTTGGAACGATATCTTGCCTTTGTTATCCCTCCTATTTTTTTTATTTTTTTTATTGACATTGGGGAAAGTTATCTATAGATTTTTCCGGTGTCGCAATATGCACATAGATTGAAAATATTTGTTGCATAAGCGACATTTTGAGTGAAGATTTTATCCCCTTTCATTAATACACCTACATATATTGAACTATCAGGGAAATGTTTGTCACTATTTGAAATGAGGCATTGGTTTATTAGAAATGCAAAGTCCAATATATTTGATAAATAAGCGATACAACAGCCTTAGAAAATCCGAAAAACGAGTCGCTGAATTTGTTCAGGAACATATGGATGAGGTTGTTCTGCTCTCTGTACAGGGTCTTGCAAAAAAATGTATAACCAGCGATGCAACCGTCCTCCGCTTCTGCAGATCTTTAGGCTATCACGGATTCTCTGATTTTAAAACTTCCCTGGTTCCGGAACTGCTCAGAAGCGGTCAACAAGTTTATATGGATATTGAACAAAACCAGGACTGTGAAAGTATCAAAGAAATCTTTTATCGAAATATTCATCAGCAGTTGGATTCAACCCTTCGAAACTGTGACTATGAAATTTTACGTTCGGTTGCTCAAAGCATTATTCAAGCGAACAGAATTCTTATAATTGGATTGGGTGGATCGGCGGGTGTTGCTCAAATTTTCTGTGATGCATTGGGAAGCCTGGGACTCTTCAGCAGTCACGTACAAGACCGTTCACTCATTCAAAACTTAGCACCCACGTTATCTGTTGGCGACGCAATCGTCGGCATCTCACATTCAGGAGAAACAGAGGAAATCGTTTCTGCCGTAAAAAAGGCCTATGAGTTTGGAGCAACCAGCATATGTTTGACAAACTTTTCACCCTCCCCATTAACCGATGTATCGGAAATCGTACTTCTGACCAGTGTTCCTGATAATCTGCTGGGCAGTTTTTCCTGTCAGGCACGTATCTTTCAATTAGCGCTGTTAGAATTAGTCCTAAATGAAATATCTAGACAATTTGTTGTAAAATCATCCGGAGAGTATATCAAATGAACATACGACCAATTTTATCCTATATTTGCATGCTATCCATACTATTGATTGCAAATCTTACCTATGCCGGTACTACTGGTAAGGTTGCCGGGCTGGTGATAGATAAGGCAACAGGAGAAGGATTAGCCGGTGTCAATGTCTTTTTTAAGAACACCAATCTAGGCGCCGCATCAGATCTGGAAGGATATTATCGAATCATAAATGTTCCCCCCGGCACCTATGCCCTTTCTGTATCCATGATCGGTTACAGTACCGTAACCGTGGAAGACATTAAAATACAGTCGGACCGAACAACAACTCAAAATATCACGTTAGAGTCTGAAACCCTGGAAATGGATGCCGTCGTTATTGTGGCTGACCGGCCCCTGGTTGAACACGATCGAACAAACTCTGCCGCCTACGTCGATGCGGCAACGATTGAACTGATGCCGGTCCAGGAAATTAAAGATGTTATTCAGTTACAGGCCGGTGTCATTACCGGGTCCGATGGTCAGTTACATATCCGTGGTGGTCGTGCGCGGGAAATCTCTTATTTAGTTGACGGTGTTTCCGTTACCAATACGTTCTCCCAGTCCGGAGGAAGCAATGTCGCGATCGAGAATTCCTTTATTGAAGAGCTTCAGGTAATAACCGGGACATTTAATGCAGAATATGGCTCGGCGCAATCGGGAATTATAAATGTGGTTACAAAACGTGCGCAATCCGAATTCAGAGCCCAGGTTGACCTCTTTGCCGGTGACTATCTAAGCAGCAAAACCGATCGCTTTATTGGTATCTCCGATTTTGATCCCCTGGGGGAAAGGGACATTCAGGTAACGTTATCCGGACCCGTCTTAACGGACAAACTTGGTTTCTTTGTTTCAGTACGCCAAAATAAGCAGGACGGATACCTGTTCGGTGAACGACGCTATAATCCTTCGGATGGCTGGATTATCGATGCCTACCGGCATTGGTATACCGAACGGTTTGCCGGACAAGTTACCGAAGAAGGACGTATTGGTATCCCCGATTATCTGACAACCGGCGACGGAGAAGCGGTTCCGATGGCACAAAGTGAAAAGCTTACATTTATTGGAAAATTAACCTATTCACCAGTCTCTGAATTGGGATTTAATTATTCAATTTTTGCTGCTAATAGCGAGGGTCAGGGTTATAACGATTCCTGGCGCTATGCGCCGGACGGCCGGAATACCGGATATGGATTTTCGCATCATCACTTTCTAGCTTTTCGCCATTCTGTATCAAACAACATATTCTATAATCTACGTGCATCCTATCAATATAATCAAAGTGAATCTTATCTCCGCGATGATCTAAAGATTGCCAATTATCCGGGGGATGATGGTTATCTCCCATTGGGCGCATCCGATGACCAAACCGGATTTGTGCAAGGTGACAATCAATGGGACAGAAGCTTCACCAATCGGGAATTGTATATGGCCAATGGTGACTTCAATTGGCAGATTGATCGTTTTAATTTTGTAAAGTTTGGTTTTGAAGCGCGACAGCATAATAT
>CAZBBC010000245.1:306-3456 GCA_964489835.1 uncultured Calditrichota bacterium | reverse complement strand
TCGGGGCTTTTTTGTAAACTATAAGCACACAACTGATAAAAATATTTCCGACCATTATCAAAAAAACTAACATATAAAGTTGGGATTTGGGATTTGGTTATTGGGATTTAATCATGGCTTGTCAATTATCCGATCATCGGATTTCTATTTCTATAATAATTATATTTGTTTAAATTACACTGTTTATTATTATTTAGAGGAAATATTTTCAATGGTGGATTTAAATAAGATTAGATCTATTTTATCGGCTAAAAAACAATTCTTGCAAGAGAAATATGGAATAAGAGAAATAGGCATCTTTGGATCCTATATTCGCGGGGATAACGACTCTGATAGTGATCTGGATATTCTAATTGAATTAGAAAGGCCGCCTAAAATCAGCTTAATTGGAGTCATTGAACTGGAGATCTATCTATCAGATTTACTGGGGGTAAAGGTAGATCTGGTTATTAAGAGAAATCTGAGAAAACGTATTGGCCATCGTATATTAAATGAGGTTGAATACGTATGAGTGATGAATTTTTGGACTATTTAGAAGATATACTGGATGCCATGGATAAGGCGGAAATTATTATCCAGGACATTAACTATGAGCAATTTGAATCTGATTTCCGTATAAATTTTGCAGCAGTTAGGGCCTTGGAGATCATAGGAGAAGCAACAAAACGTATTCCACAGGAAATACGTGATACTTATCCAGATATACCCTGGAAAGGAATGGCAGGTATGCGTGATCGTATTATCCACGGTTACGATATTGTTGACATGCAGATTGTCTGGGATGTAATTAAAAAGGATATTTCAGAATTAAAACTCAAAATTCAGCACATAATTGAATTTTATTCATAACAATTTTCTTTTTCCTATTTCCCCTTCATCCTCATTGAAACCTTCATATGTTTTTGTCCATAAGGTATCACTTTCTGAATCGATTTTAAAATCTTTTCTAACAATTGAGTTTGTTCTGGCGGTAATTCAAATTCCAGGTCCGCCGCGTCGTAGACCCCGTTCTACGGGGGAGGCGGATTTTCAACCCACTGGCGTGACACCAAATCCCAAATATATCTCTATTCAAAAAATAATTGGCTTGATAATTGTCAATAGGCTTATACTTTTACGATAAAAATCGGCGTATTCTTTTACGAATGAATTAAGGTGAAACATGGTCATCGTAATGGAACGTAGTGGAATGGAGATGACCATGTTTTGCGCCTTTAATCCTGGTCTATTCATCCTGTTTCTGCTTTTTGTCTTTCTTCAACATCTGATCAAAATCTTTTAGTCGGTAACTTCTGCCATCAATGTTAAAAAGTTGTGATTTATGAAAAAGCCGGTCTAATATCGCCGTTGTAGCCATCTCATCACCGGCAAAAATATCCACCCAGTCTTTTACCGAGCGATTACTGGTAACTATCAGGCTTCCCTTTATGTACCGTGCCGAGATAAACTGAAAAAACAGATGCGTTTCCTGACGGTCCAGTACCTGATAGCCCAGTTCATCCAACACAACCAGGGCATTTTTTACATATGATTGTCGTCTTTGTTTACTAACCGGAATATCCGAGTGTCTCTTTAATTGCTGCAGTAGTTCCTCAACCGTATAATAAATCACACTGTAGCCCAGTTCGATGGCCCGAACACCTAAACCGACCGCTAAATGCGTTTTACCAACTCCCGGAGGGCCAAAAAACAATATATTTTCTTTATTGCGGATAAACTCACATCCGGCCAGATACTCAATGCGTGCTTTTTCAACAGCGGGCTGGAACATATAATCAAAATTATCCAGATGCATTCCCTTTGGCAGTCCGGATACTTTCAGGGAAGTGGCTATCCGGCTTTCTTCGCGATTTTCGATTTCCAATCTGAGTATATTCTCAAAAAAATCTAAGTGGCTGATCTTATGCTTCGTCGCATCATTCAATAACTCGGAAAGAAGAGCTGGCGCATATTGCATCCTGAGATATTCCATTTTCTTTATGACGGCTTCCAAACTCATCTCGCTTCCTCTCTAAGCAGTTCATGGTAGATCTCAACCTGTCTTTGGGCCACTTCCAAAGCCCAGCCTTTGACGGTATCGCTCATGGGAATCTTCGAGTGTATTATTGCTGCTTCTGACAAGCGCACCATACCTCTGGCACCCGGTAAATGAGCAAAGCGGCCGATCTCTTCGCCGTTATGGTAGATGCGTATCTCATCGACTGTATGCATACATAATACACTTTTATCTAAATAAACCTGGGGAACCTGATAATAATTACCATCAAAATAAACCGTTCCATCGCGGCGCACTAAAGTTCTGCATTCTTTCAAGGGTAAGTTGGGAAATGAAGCCGGCAGAGGTCTAAGATGTCCCTTTTCATACTTAAAACTTTCTTCTACAGTTAGTCCGGTAGAGCCGCAGCGCCATTCTTTTTCCAGTTCTTCCAGTTTATTATCAAGCTGCATCTGAAGATCCTTCAGATCTCTAAAGATTCGATGTCTGATATCAATCCGACGAAACAGGTCACCGATGCGTTTTTCAATCTTGCCCTTGTCGCTTGCTGTTCCCGGTCGGCTGGGGAACACGCTGATACCCAGATCATCCATGTACTTCTTATAGCGTTCATTTAAGATCGATTTTTCACCTTTCCAGCGGACAATCGCACTCTTTAAACAATCTGTGCGAATATAACCGGTCAGGCCGCCGAATTTCCTGAATGCTTTGTCATGGCAACTCAGGAAAGAACGTAATTTCTTTGTATCACTTACGGTTAACGCCATTTTCCGGCTGAAACCTAAACTGAAACACAAAGCATGGATCTTAACCCAGTTATCAGGTCTGGCAAACTGTACTGAAACATCTTCTTTCCAGTCCACTTGCATTAAAACGCCGGGCGGTGTTTCGATTCGTATCCTGGCACCTTTCTTGACAAATTCAGCAAAATGCTTACGCACATACCGGCGCAGGGCATCATAAGATCCGCTAAAGTGATGATAGTCGCGAATCAGTTCATACAGCGCTTTTAGTGTCGGCCGGTGAGTTAAGTCCTTGTATTCTTCGATCCAGCCGGCAATAAAATCGTGATACCTGCTCAGACCGGATGGTTTATCTTTCCGCCGGTCTGTTGCGCCTGATTTAAATCGTTTGATACGGTAGCGCACTGCACC
>CAZBBC010000245.1:0-296 GCA_964489835.1 uncultured Calditrichota bacterium | reverse complement strand
GATTGCTGATGCCTAATTTTTTTAGATTCACGATAAATTCCGCTTCAGAGATGGTAAGTCGTCGCTGATGCATCTTTTACTCCCTTGAAAATTATTGTGAAGTAAAGATGCGAAGTTTAAATTAAAATTACGCCGAAAAATTCGTAAAAGTATGCGCCGATTTATTCGTAAATTAATACGCCGCTTAACACCATCGCCAGGGTGTCCAATTCACAGTATTTGAGTAGACCCTGAATTACAACCTGCCACTCGGTATCTATTATATGAAATCTGAATTGAAAGACCATCTGCTCATA
>CAZBBC010000244.1:0-3469 GCA_964489835.1 uncultured Calditrichota bacterium | reverse complement strand
TGTCCGGTTTAAAAAAAATGATTCAATTTTTAATTAAAAAACTCATCCCCAAACCTGCGTCTAAGCCGCATCTTCGACCTTCTCTTAAGAAGAGAAGGGGCTCCCTAAAGTCCCTCTCTTTCCAAGAGAGGGATTTAGGGTGAGTTCTTTAAATCAAGTCTCAATGTTTATTAAAACTCTATACCATTTGATATTCTGGTGATAACTGCTAAGGATTATTGTTTTAACCGGACACTCATGATTTTATATCGTGCCTTATTCTACCCTGAGGATTAGTAAAATTTAAAGGATATACCTTGTGAAGATTTTAAATATTGTCGGTGCCAGGCCCAATTTTATGAAAATTGCTCCAATCCATCGGGAAATGAAGAAACATGAATCATTAAATCCTTTGTTGGTACATACCGGTCAACATTATGATGAAAAAATGTCCACCCTTTTTTTTGATGATCTTGGCCTGCCGGAACCGGATGTATATTTAGGCATTGGGTCTGGTACACATACTGAACAGACGGCAAAAATCATGTTGGCTTTTGAAAAGGTATTGATAAAAGAAAAACCGGATCTGATTATCGTTGTCGGCGATGTGAATTCCACGGTGGCCTGCAGTCTTGTGGCCGCAAAAATGAACATAAAGATCGCCCATGTGGAAGCCGGATTGCGCAGTTTTGACCGCACCATGCCCGAAGAATTAAACCGTATGATTACTGACGTACTGGCAGATTTACTTTTTGTCACCGAAAAAAGCGGACTGGAAAATCTAAAAAATGAAGGGATCTCAGACGATAAAGTCTTTTTTACGGGGAATGTAATGATCGATTCTCTGATCTACTTTCTGGAGAAGGCTAAAAAATCTAAGATCTTATCAGACCTGAAGATAAACAATACATCCTATATGCTGGTAACGCTGCATCGTCCGAGTAATGTGGATGTAAAAGAAAACCTGGAAAAGATATTTCGTGTATTTTCTGAAATTGGTGAGGATACAACCATCGTTTTTCCTATGCATCCCCGAACGAGAAAAATGATGGACACATTTGGCATATCTGATATCGCCTCAAAGATTAAGGGTCTGGTTGTTACCGATCCGGTTGGCTATCTCGATTTTATGCAGCTAATGCAGAACGCTCGTATGGTATTAACCGATTCGGGCGGGATCCAGGAGGAAACAACTTACCTAAAGATACCCTGCATAACAATCAGAGAAAACACCGAACGTCCGGTAACCATTGAGGTGGGTACAAATATTTTAACAGGCTCTGATCCGGAAAGAATTTTAAGCGAAGTACAGAAAATTAAAGCCGGCAAAACCAAAAAGGGTGCCATACCGGAATTGTGGGATGGAAGAGCAGCGGAGAGAATCGTGAATATTATTAGGACTTAATCATCCAGGCTAATAAATCGAATGGATAAAAATATATCCGATTAGGTTAAATTGGATTTGAATGGAATGTATATCTTAAGTAACATTGAGAAAAATCAATCATTTAAATTTTGATTATTATTTGTAATTTGATATTTGTTTGCGGCCTTGAGCTGCGCTATTTATCACAAAACTATTCATTATAAGACAAAATCGCATGATACATTTAAGACCACTCAGAACGATCCTCTATATTCTGCCGCTTTTCCTGGTATTTTTATTTAATAATGCTCCCGCGCAAACAAATAAACAAAAGGATCAGAAAACAGAATCGGCATTTTCATTGATGGGAATTGGGTCAGGCGAATATGCTCAGATGCCTTCCCTGGAAAGTGCTAAGATGTTAATTGCCTCTGTTGATGAAGAAGAGTATATGGTAGACGCCGGTGACGTTTTTATTTTTAAGGTTGATGTCAAGGGACCGGCATTCAAGGTTTTTAACAGCGTTGTTACCCCCGATGGATATATCATTATTCCCGATGCACCCACCGTGTATGTGCGTCATTTAACTTTAAAAGAAGCCAAAGCGAAACTCAATGCTGTCCTCCGGCGCAGTTTCCCGCAAGCTTCAGCGGAATCCTATTTGTTCCAGATCCATCCAATAGGTGTCAGTGTATTAGGGGCACTTCCGAGGTCAAGTAAAATTACATTGACCTCGAGTAATCGCCTATTTGATGCGGTGACCGCTTTAATTGATCCGTTAATGGTGGATACCCTGGAAAACTTCAATGGGGATGTTATATCATTCCGGAACATTGATATAAAACGTAAAAATACAAGTACCCGATACGATCTGTTAAAATTTAAACTGACCGGGGATCGCACCCAGAATCCTTACCTCCTTGATGAAGATATCGTATATATCAACTTTCGTGATTCGACCCGCTATACTATTTCTGTCAGAGGCGCGGTTGCCCGCCCGATTGATTTCGAGTACAAAAATGGGGACCGCTTGATTTCTGCCATCCGGTTTGCCTCTATGCTACTGCCCACGGCGGATTCCAGCCGGATCGAAGTGGTTAGATTCAATGAGAATGAAAAAAATCTGTTAAAACATATCTTATCTTTGCCCAGTGACAGTAATTTTGTTTTAAAGGCAGATGACCGCATCTATGTCAGAGATAAAGTACAATATCATCAAAAATATTCAGCATATGTCATAGGAGAGGTAAAATATCCCGGCGAGTATGCGATAGAAAATGGTAAAACATTCCTTTCGGAAATTATTCAACAGGCCGGTGGATTCACGGAGGAAGCGGCGATTATTAATTCGATGCTTCAACGGAAAAAATCCCTGCTCCCGGATGATGCGGAGCTGAAGCGCATCAAGGGTTCCATTCTCGATGTTTCGCCCGAAGAAGTCAGTTATTCCAGGCTTCGCGTAAGGGAAAACAGATTTATTGTAACTACAGATTTCGAAAAACTGTTTATTGAAAATAATAAAAGCGAGGATGTTTTATTATTTGATGAGGATTTAATTTACATTCCGCAGCGATCGATGACTGTTTTTGTCTCGGGTGGTGTAAACTCCCCGGGAAACATTACCTTCAGACCGGAATGGACCTATGAGGATTATATCAAAGCCGCCGGGGGATTTAGTGATTACGCTGAAGAAGGCTGGGTGACCATTATTGATAATAAGACGGGTAAATGGAAAGATGTTAAAGATATTGACCGGCTAAAAGAAGGTGATATCATCTTTGTTCCGGAGAAAGACCGGATTATTTGGTTCAGCGTTTTTACGGAGGGTCTGTCAATCGTAACCCAGATTGCCACACTGGTGCTGGTTGCAATTACCTTATCTAAATAATCGGTAATAGATGCATAAATAAAGACCATCATTATGAATAAAAAATATCCCTTTCTATCCTTTATATTTGAAAAACGAAAAATAAATGTACCGATTACGATCGTTTATACGATTCTTATGATCCTGCTGGTTTTTTTTGTTATTCCATTGCAATATACCTCCGCTGTTTCCATTCTTCCTTCTGCTGCCAGTTTCTCGCAGGGATTGGTCGGTCAACTGGGCAGTCTTGGCAAAAT
>CAZBBC010000243.1:0-3570 GCA_964489835.1 uncultured Calditrichota bacterium | reverse complement strand
TGGGATGACAGATGAAAGAATGATGCATGAAAAGAAAATCGAGTGCAAATAAACGTGATATCATACTAAGAGCGGCACGTAAACTATTTGCTGAAAAGGGATATCAAAACACATCTGTACGGCAAATTGTGGAAGCAGCCGGCACGTCGATGGGAAATCTTTATTTTCATTTCCCCAACAAGATGAGTATACTGAAAATTATTTGTCAGGAATATGTAAATATTCTCCGGGACCAGATCAAAATAATCCACGATTTCTCATTTAAACCTGAAGTTGGATTTGCACTGGATTTTCGTATTGGATATATCACAACCCTTGAACATCCGAAAACGTCACAATTATGGGTGGCCTCCAGAAATATACCTGAAATTCATAAATATTCACTGGAGAATAAAAGGGTGCGTCTACGGACATTTTTTGGTGATCAGATATCAGAGGATGAAATTGACCATTTAGCGATTGCCATTCAGGGTATCGCCGATGCAATTTTTGAGGAAAAACGGCAGGGAAAACTCAACGAGAACTCTTCCAATTTAAGTAATTCAATCATCGATTTTAGTCTGAGATTAATCGGTTATTCCAAACCTCAAATCGAACAGACAATAAATGAGGTTGAGGAATATATACGTAGGCATCATATTACATTAGATAAATACTTTAAAATTTAATATAATTGTTGACTCTCCCCCAGCCCCTCCCTGTCAGGCTTTGCCGGACAGGGAGGGGTGGACCGCGCCAGCGGGACGGGGTGGGTAAATATATGGAGAATAAATGAACGTCATAAAAAAATTAAATGGTATTATCGGCGTTATTGATACACCTTTTACCAGCAACAATGATATAGATCATTATTCAATACGCCGTTATATACGCAATGCAATAAAGGATGGGGTTGTTGGGTTTCTGGTTCCGGCGAAAGCGGCCGAAGTCGATAAATTATCAGGGAATGAGCGGGAACGTATGGTCGCTACCGTCCTCGAAGAAGTTGCCGGTGAAGTTCCGGTTATTGGCGGAGCTTCAGCCGCATCACAAGGCAAATGCCTCGAATATGCCAGATCTCTGATAGATGCGGGTTGTGATGGCATTCTTATCAGTATACCTTATGAAAGACGAGACAAGTTTGAACAAAATATTTATGAAATAGCTAATTTACAGCCCGGATTTCTGATGATACAAGACTGGGATTTTCAGGGATACGGTATCCCTCTAGAGGTTATCGTTGACCTGTTCAATGAAATCGAATGTTTTAAATGTCTAAAAGTTGAGGTCGTTCCTTCCGGTGTCAAATACAGTGCTGTTCTGGAAGCCACGGAAGGAAGGCTTCATGTCTCCGGTGGCTGGGCCGGCAGCCAGATGATTGAAGCCCTCGACCGCGGTGTTAATGCCTTTATGCCAACCATTTTACTTGGGGTATATGCAAAGATTTACAATTTACACCGTAGCGGTGAAAGAGAACGTGCCAATAAATTATTTTACGATTTATTGCCCATCATAGCCTTTTCTCATCAACACCTGGATATTTCAATACATTTTAACAAAAGGTTGTATTTTAAACAGAGAATTTTTTCTACACCTTTGGTAAGAGATCCCATTCTTCCATTTGACCGTGAACACGAAAAAATAGCTGATGAAATGATAGAAAAAGCGATTAGCCTCTTAAAAAGCATTGATAAATATTAAAAGTAATTTTATACCCGAAATATTCATCCTGTGCTTTAATGCAGAGGGGAGAAAAATAAATCTTAAACATTAATTAGCTTGACGAAGGTGTCCTCTCCCCTTAAATTAACAGAGCATTGCTCTGTTAATAAAATGGTAAACTTATTTATTCCTGGGAACTTGATGGAAAAAATTGTTTTTCTGGACGGTATGAATAGACCAGGTGAAAAATATCAAAATTATCTTAGAGGAGAAAGAGATGGTTCTGCATCATTTTTTTAGATTAAGAAAGGTTCTTTTTTTATTAACGCTCCTTTTGATAGGTTGTATAAGTGGAAGCCTGTTTATGGGATGTCAGACAGGGGAACCGCAAGGAAATTGGAACGTCGTATTTATTCTAGCAGATGATCTGGGGTGGAATGCGGTAGGATATCACGGCAGTGATTACTATGAGACTTCAAATATTGATCAAATTGCTGAAGAGGGCGTGTATTTTACCAATGCTTATGCCTCGGATCCGGTTTGTTCTCCCACCCGTGCAGGAATTATGACCGGCAAACACCCGGCCCGGTTACATCTTACCGATTATATACCCGGCAGTCCTTATCCGTATGCCAGGTTGCTAACCCCTCAGCAAGCGCCTTGTTTGCCACTGGAAGAAGTGACCATTGCAGAAAAATTCAAAGAGAAGGGCTATGTAACCGGTCATTTTGGGAAATGGCACCTCAGTACGGACAAAAATTATCAGCCAGGCCGCCCATTCGATCCGGGTTCACAGGGATTCGATGAAGTCTTTACATCGGTTAAACCGGAACCTGATGCTGATCCTGATAAAGACGCTCACCATACCATTGAAATTGTTGATAGATCGATAAAATTCATAGAAAAAAATAAAAATATACCTTTCTTTTGTTATGTTTCGTTTCATGCGGTTCATCGTCCGTTGATGGAGAATGCACAACTGGTTGCAAAGTATGAAAACAAGGCCGGATCGGATCGACCGGAAAATAATCCCATTATGGCTGCAATGATAGAGCGGATGGATAAAGGGATTGGTGATATTATCGATAAACTGAAGGCTCTCGACCTTACGGATAAGACTGTCGTTATTTTTTATTCTGATAACGGCGGGTTTGAACAATTGCAGGATCAGACCCCGCTCAGAGGTGGTAAAGCAATGATTTTTGACGGTGGGATCAGAGTTCCGATGGCGATCAAATGGCCGGGTGTGGTTTCCCCGGGTACAAAGTCTGATGCTCTGGTCACTTCCGAGGATTTTTTCCCGACGATAGTGGAAATTATCGGCGGAAAATACCCAAAAAATGAAATTGATGGCCTAAGCCTGATTCCCTTACTCAAGCAAATCGGCAGTTTTGACCGGGACGCACTTTATTTTCATTATCCACATTATCATCACCAGGGATATAAGCCCGGTGGTGCCATACGGCAAGGTGACTATAAATTAATTGAGTGGTATGAAGAAACCCTGACAAATTCAGACGGTCAGGTGAATCTATTTAATCTTAAGAATGATATGGGAGAAACCACGGACCTGGTGAATGAAATGCCGGAGAAAGTAAATGATTTGAGAAAAAAATTATCGGATTGGCACAAAAAAGCGGCTGTACAGGAGATGAAAGTCAATCCGGATTATGACCCCAAAAAGGCAGATCTCAGATTTGCTGAGTAAGTAGGGATATGAAAGGGTGCATATTTTCCTAGGATGAAGCAAAATCTATCCCCCCTTAATAAAGGGGGGTAGGGGGTTGTAAATAAATAACATAGATAAATTTATATCCCCCTTAGCCCCCTTTTCCAAGGTCGAAGATCCGCCCACTGGCGGGGGGAGACAGAGATTTCATACACTAAAACTTTTACGAATAAAAATAATACTGTAACAATCCTTATTAA
>CAZBBC010000242.1:0-3666 GCA_964489835.1 uncultured Calditrichota bacterium | reverse complement strand
TCATTTATTTTATCACTTTAAATTATTGTTATTATTAAACCTTCGTGCTCTTCGTGATCTTCGTGGTTAATAATTCAGTATAATTAAATCCTATAAGCGTTAATCATAGGGAATAATCTGAGGCTTCCCGTCAAAAAAATGTGAGAAAAAGATCGGTTCACTGGCCGAGAGCACAAAGCCATAATTGCTGATACCTTCCGGCGTTATCGGATAGTAGGAAAATCTTAAGTTAAAGGTCTGAAATACCAACCCCTCATTTCTTATCCGGCACCCCAGACCCATCGCCGAAAAAAAATCGTGATCGGACAGTAAATTACCGGTATTACTGATCCATCCTAAATCTGTAAAGGCGAAAAAAGTAAATTGAAAACCAAGCAATTTCCAGGGCGTGAAGGCTCTGGATTCAAAATTAAAAACCAGGCGTTTTAATCCTTCCAGGTCATTATGTGACAGCCCCCTGATACCGTTTTCATCCCGAATATCAATCATTTTATTATCTTGTCTATTAAAACCACTAGTATATCTAGCGTTCGCGAAATGTCTGAAATGAACGTCCCCGATATCCATCCGTGGACTAAAATACCGAAGACCAAGATTAAATACACTATCTTCCCATTGTTTGGAATTTATATGACTGCCGAATTGTGCGATACCGGCAAAATACCCGAATGAAGCAAACCAGTAGGCAACCCTTATATCAAGTCCTGAATAATAGCGATTTTTAAATTCTTCGTCACTATATCCTCCAGTGAGAGTGATTGTATAGCCGACTGCGATGTCTTCGGTCTTTCCGAAACCCCCGATGAGACTACTGGTGAAATATTTTATCTGAGATAATAATAGATTTCCTAAAAATAAGTCCTGGTTTTGGTAAGTATTATCATTTTCTGCAACAGTAAATGGTCTTTCATAACAAAATTGTCGGTAATATCTTGCCGCAACTCGGATATTTCTTCTATCTTCAACATCACCGACTATAAATGATCTCCCGATCCAGTAGTCATGCACGTCGGACCTATATAACAAGCTCTGATAATCCGTAATCGCATCTTTTTGTGACGTTTTTATTAAATCGACACCCCCGGCATATTTAGTTTCCTGGGTCAAATAGTCTTTAGAAAAACTTAACCAGAATTGTTTTATCTCAGAATCGTTTTGATACAGAAGTGCACCGGATATAAAACTTCCCATAATATTCCGTACATCGAATCTCCCCTCATATCCTACTTTTTGTTGCCTGTCCGAACGGTATCTGAAGGTATTTTTGAATACCCAGCCATTTCCGAACAGATTGTTGTCATAAAGACTGACAGATACATCATTGACATTTCTTGGTTTCATGCTTATACCTACAGAAAAAACATCCTGTGTTCTGATAATAATATCGGCCTGATTGTCGGTATTTTTTGGTACGACGATTATTCTGGCATCCCTGATAAAAGGAAGAGATCGTAAGATTCTTTCATTGGCTGCCAGGAGAAAGGGTTGAATCGTATCTCCGACCTGAAAAATAAGATTTTCATAAATCACTCGATCTTTAGTGTCTATATGTAAAGAATTACCAAATTTTTCACTCGCTGTCAGGCTGGGTTGAAGCGTATCATAAACCATTTGGCCAAAAACTTCCACTTTATTGATGTAGATATTTACGATCGTTTTTCCACGATCAGGAAGAAAGATTGCAACACTCTCTTCCATATCACCTTCAGGATCCGGTCTTAATTTTGTTGTATCTCGGAAAACAGTACTCTTTAAAAATCTAAACAGATCGTCATGCAGTTTATTTTTTATAATCGGTTTCAGCGTATCGGAGGAAGACTCTAATATCTGCAGAGTATCTTCATCGCTTAGACTATTGACCCGATTTTCTCCAACGATACTTTTAACCAAAGATTCTTTGTTACTTTGATCCGGACGGTTGACCAATGCTTTAGCTGTTCGGAAGGTCCCTGCCATCTGGATAAGAACTATAAAAATCACATAAAAAATATATGATACAGGAAGTGCTTTCATTATTATTCTTTTATATCTCCTAACTATCCTGATCCTTTCATACCGCAGCCGTTGGATGCAAACAAAAAAAATAGTCCACGGATTTCACGGATTAACACGGATTTTATTTAAAAATTATTATTATTTTAGTTTTAATCCGTGTCCGGCTGCGCCGGATAATCCGTGGACTAATCCGTGGATAAAAGTTTTTAAAATTTTTGCTAATCGCCCCGGCGATCCCTGCCCGCCCTGTTTTACGGAGGTTATTCAATTAATTTATTGGTCATCATCATTTTTAGTCGTTTATATATTATAACGATTATTGGGGATATTTATCCAGTTTTTTTCAGGGTCCTCCTTGCAAATAGTATTATTCTCTATGTATAATTACTTTGTTCTGTTATTCAGCTTTAAAATATCTAATATCTAACTCCCCCTTAGAAAAGGGGGCGGGGGGGGGTTGTCTATCAAAAAAGGTTATAGGATAATCAAAATTTTTACAATCCCTTAATCTCCGCCAGCGCAGGCTGTTGCAGCATCACGATATTTGTGCATTTTTAATGCATGAAAGCTCTGTTTCCCCCTTGGAAAAGGGGGACTAAGGGGGATATAAAATTGGTTTATGTTATTTATAAACAACCCCCTAACCCCCTTTATTAAGGGGGAATAGACTTTACTTCAGTGAGTAGAAAAATGCATTTTTTCATTTAATTAACATAATCTGCAACAGCCTGAGCGGGCGGATCCCCGCCAAAGGGCGGGCAGGCTGCCTTTCGGCATGACCCTTTTTTAAGGGGAGACATAATTATCGCCATATGATATATCTAAATTCATGAAGTAGAAAATTCTAAAAGAAGGGACAAAAAAAATGGCAGAACATAAATCAGCTGGGATTATTGCTTCGGGAATGGTCATCGCTGCGCTGGTATTTGGTGTATTTTTTTATTCTTCCCGAATTCCGGATCGCACGATCAGGGTTGTCGGATATGCTAATCAGGATTTTGAAAGTGATATCGTTAAGTGGAGCTTTAATTTCTCCGTGCCCGTATCTATGAACAACCTCAACGATGGGTATCGGCTGATGAAAAACAAACTAGATACTTTTCAAAAATTATGGGAGGCAAAAAATATTGCCGTTGATGAACTGCAAATCCGCCCTGTGTCCGTGCAGAAACGCTATGCTGAATATGGAAAAATAGTTGGCTATACACTTGAGCAGAATATTTATATCGTTTCTAAGAATATTCATGAAATTGAACAAATAACGATAAATCCGATTGAGTTTGTTAAAAATAATCTGGCCTTTGAATATTCACGTATCGAATATTTTTCCTCGAAATTGGAAGATATCAAGAAACAGCTGCTCTCCCGGGCGACTCAAAATGCATGGGAACGGGCGGAAGAGATTGTTTTAATGACTGCCGGTGGAAAAATAGGTAAAATACTCTCGGCCAGAGCCGGGGTATTTCAAATAACAGAGCCTCTGTCCACGGATATTGCCGGATACGGTATACATTCTACTTCTACAAGAAAAAAATCAATCAAAGTTACCATCAATGCAGTATTCAGTATCAATTAAACGAAAATTTATATATAATCTGATAGAGTCATAAACTACGAAGAACCTAGGGCTCACCCTTCAGGTGAGCGACGGCTTCTGGCCGTTCTAATTAG
>CAZBBC010000241.1:0-3734 GCA_964489835.1 uncultured Calditrichota bacterium | reverse complement strand
AAGGGGGATATAAAAATGATCTAAGTTATTTATAAACATCCCCCTAACCCCCTTTTTTAAGGGGGGATTAGATTTCACTTCAGTTAAAAAAAAAATGTATTTTTTCAAAAAAATGATCAAACTGCAACAGCCCCTTCTAAGGGGGAAATAAATTTATATTAAAACTATACTATATTTTTGTTACCAAAATACATTATCTCATCACCCGGTGGATTGTCCCGGGGAAGGACAAGCAGAGCGGTTACATCCGTATGCCTTGCTATATATTCCTCGATGGCTGGTGGTGACATGATCATAAAAGAAGTAGAGAGGGCATCGCTCAGGGCGGCGGAGGGTGCACCGGCCCAGGCACCAAGTTTATCCTCAACGGGATAGCCGTTGGTGGGGTCGATAATATGCGCCCCCTTTTTTATTCCCGATCCGCTGAGGGAGCGGTATTTCAACGATTGGGTTTCTATGATCTGATCCGGATTCTGCGGATGGCTGATGGATATCGGCCATCCATCCAGTCCGCCGGGGGCATCTAAAGCCAGAACCGTACTGCGGCCGCCATGGATCAACGTCTGCCGGATACTCCAATCAGATAACAAATTGGCGATCTGATCGATGGCGTAACCTTTGCCATATCCCCCCAGGTCCAGGAAAATCGTGTCGTCCAAAAGGCAAACTTCGTGACGGATACGGATAATTCTGAGATTTTCGAGAGATTTTTTAGCCGTATGCATCTCCCGCTGTAACTCAAAATCCTGCGGTTGGTACTTTTCCTTATTACGCCAAAGATGAATCAGCGGTCCGGCACTGATATCAAAAGCGCCGTCGGTTTCTTCATAGAGATGAATACAGGCCTCGAGGCAGTCAAAGGCATCCGGACCAATAATGATGGACTGATTGTTGCTCAAATGGTTAATACGGGAGATATCACTGTTATCGATAAAGCGACTTAATTCCTGCTCCAGACCATCCAACAGGGTAAATGCGGCTTGTGCCGCCTGGGCGGCATAGTTTTTATCATCATTAGCGATTAATATCTCAAAGGTGGTGGCCATGGCAGCGTGAGAAAAACGATGAATATTATGTGCCCGCAGCCAATCATCCCCGCTTAATTGTAAATCTAATCCGGAAGTTTCTGAATCTTTATCTTTCATGTAATCGATGTTTTAACCACAGAGCACACGAAGCATACGAAGTTTTTTTATACAAAATACAAAATACAAAATAATTTTAATTACGAATTACGATTCCTAACTAATCTTCGTGGTCTTCGTGGTCTTCGTGGTTTAATCAATAGCCCGGCTTATTTAAACTCTGTATCAATTTCGGTGCGCTGCATAAGATCCCAGTCCGCTTTTTTGATATAGCCGCGAAATTCAAAACCGGGGCGTAATTCTGTATAGCGGTCAAAAATGGGAAGGTAAAGATCCCGTTTCCCCGGTGGCGGCCGTTCATACAGCTGTTCGATTAAATCGGGTTCCAGGTCAGCTGCCAATATAATGACCGGCGCGGCAGGTTCATCCATAGGGACGTGATTCCACCAGCCGATGCGGTGATAGGAACGAAAATACCAGGGTAAGGGCCAATAGTCATCCCCGGGGGCAATTACCTGTATATGAATATTTTTTCCTTCGGGATGGGTTTTTATGATCTGATCCATTTGTTCTTGCATATAAAAGACGTCCTTGCCGGGATGGGCATATACATAAGGATTTGCCGGACTGGAATAATATTTATAGTTCAGCATCACCGATTCCCATAATAAATGGGTCAATCCAACCATGATCAGACCACAGGTAATAACTCGCATATATTTTTTAGACCAGATCCGGGACAATTCTACGATGGCAAAGGCTGAAAGTATCGCCAGACCGGGAAGAAAACCCATGATGTTCCAGGGGGTTTTATAAAGGATCAGCGAAAAGAATACGATCAGAGATATCGTATAAATGCTGATAAATCTCAGGATGCTTGCATCTCCAAAGGCAGTCGTCTGTTTACGGATCAGAAGAACCATTCCGGTGATTGCCAAAACAATAATAATGCCTTCGCTCCAAAAGGGAAAGGACCCGTTTTTAAAATAAACCAATAGCGCCAGATAATAATACCAGGGATGATGGTGAATCTGATTGCCGCTGGCACGAAGGAAGTACTCTTTATAAGAGATCAAAGCATCCGGGATACCCTGGAGATTTTGAAAGAATGAAGAATAAAAAAGAATACAAATTACCGCGGCACTCCCAAGCATCAATAATAAGTGGCCCGGATTTATCGATTTCACAATCGTTCGGAATTTAATGGTACCAAATAATGCAATAGCCATGGCCGAAAAAAAAATTATCCAGGTTTCCTTGGTAGCAATCATCAAACCAAGAAAAGCACCACACAAAATGGCCGATACGATATTTTTCTTTTGACTATAGAAATAGGCGGATACCAAAGTGCCTGCACTAAAAAAGACAAGCAGGGATTCATGAATGTAGTATCGGTTGTAATAAACGACTGCCGGGGATATCGCCAATAAAAGAGCGGATAAAAGTATCACCGGGCGCGCCATCCCTTTGCCCAGAAAAGCCAAACCAAGGATGGTCAGTAATCCGAAGATAACCGGGATAATGCGCAATGAAGATTCTGAGAGATCTTCAAAAGATCCAATGGAATGCGTCCATGCGGAAATCAAAGTGAAATAATAAAGTGTGGGACCATGATACTCATGAGGATCATAGGTATAGGTCCCATTTTCCAATAATGTTCCGAATTTTACAGCATTGACCGCTTCATCGCCATGAAGCGGTCTCAGGGAAAGATCGGGTACCCGCAGCTGGACAGCAATGAGGAGAATAAGACCAAGGAAATACGGGTAATATTTTTGCCATATCATTTAACCGGTTTGCCGTATACTTCAACCTCGATATAATGGTTCAAATCATTGTTGGTGTTACCTTTGCTATAGAAACGGACATACCTGCCCTGGACACCTTTTGCATCGATCAGTTTTCCTTCGGCCGTTTCTACATAATGCATATCCTGGCCCACACCCTGACCGGAAGAATTATCGAGATCGTTGTTGAATACGGTTTGTACGTTGGTAATAAAATCAGCGTCATCGGCTACCTGAGCCACTACATCAAAATACACGCGTGGTTGTTTGTGAAAATGCCAGACAACGATGGCGTAGATCGTATGTTTACTACCCAAATCTATCGTGACATGTTGGGTAAAAGGTCCTAATTCGACAAAGCTGCCATCACCGGCCTCTTTATCGCCATCAGTGATCATATCAATCTCGCCAATGATCGGTTCTTCATCGGTACTGCTGATCATTTTATGCAGGGCGACGTTTTTTGTCCCGGCAGGTGCTAAAAAAGGAGGACGGGGTTTACCCAGGGGCTTTTCCAGGTTGGGCACCTGCATATTTTGCGGAGTCCCGATGAACATCGCTTTGGGTATTTTAATATCAAGGGGTACCAATTCTGATTTTTTATCCTGTCCATAGGCGATCGAAAAAATCATCAGACATGATATCATCAGTATAAGATAAATTTTCAAATGAATTCTCATGGGGTTTATTCCTCCGCTTATTTGTACAGCTTTTAATGTTTGAATGCTCTGCCTCCCCCTTGATAAAGGGGGATTGAGGGGGATATATAATCTTCTATGTTATTTATTTACATCCCCCTAACCCCCTTTTCTAAGGGGGAATTGATTTTGCTTAAAAATAACCTAAACTGCAACAGCCCCTT
>CAZBBC010000240.1:0-3742 GCA_964489835.1 uncultured Calditrichota bacterium | reverse complement strand
TGGATGCCCCGGGTATCGGAGAAAAAATCGGACGCTTTGCTTTGATAAAATAAATATCCAGATTGTAAATCTCATCATAATTAACCCACAAAATCCCCTTGATTTTTAAATTAAATTGTGTAAACTCATTTCCTTGTATAAAACAACTATTGGTGCACTTTTGCCCTGTATTTGATCTAGAAAGGAATTAATTATGACCGGTAAAGAAGAAAAGAAATATAAATTTCACTTTATTCCGAATACACACTGGGACCGGGAGTGGCTCTATGATTTCCAGGAAACACGCATGTTTCTTGTAGAATTTATGGATAAACTGCTAGATATTTTTAATCAATATCCGGAGTACAGGACCTATCTGTTGGATTCTCAAACCGTTCCTATTGAAGACTATCTGGAGATCAGACCGGAAAGAAAAAATGAATTGATCCGGCGGATAAAGGAAAAGCGACTATTTATCGGACCCTGGTATACTCTGCCGGAAGAACATCTGGTAAATGGTGAATCACTGGTCCGGAACCTTTTAACGGGTCATCGTGTCGCAGATAAATATGGTGGTATTATGAAGGTTGGCTACAGTCCTTTCTCTTATGGTCAGGCATCGCAAATGCCGCAAATTTATCTGGGTTTTGGTATCGACACCATTTTGTTTTATCATGGAATTGTACCGGAAGAAGCTCCTTCGGAGTTTATTTTTGAAGGCCCGGATGGATCGCGTTTGCTGGGATCACGTATGGGATCAAACGCCCGTTACAATTTTTTCTTTGCCGTCTATCGCCCGGTCGTTTTTAACAAAGCTATATTGGAACGAAATTATTTTTGGAATGAAAAGGGATTACCTTTCCATTTGAGTAATCCGGTTCATTATATGGAACATCATATTCTGCTTGATCCGGTTAAAGGATTGAATAAAGATCAACTGGCAAAATCGATGCAGGAACTTAAGGAAACAGAACGGAAACACGGTACTACCGAACACATTGCCTGTATGCAAGGTATGGACAGCACTCAACCTGATGTTTTTGAAATGAAGACCATGCAGGAAGCAGCAAAAATTCTTGAAAAAGATGAAATATTTCACAGCAGTTTGCCTGAATATCTGGATCAATTAAAAATGGCGGTCAAGTGGGATGATCTGGTGGTACTTAAGGGGGAACGGCGTACGCCCCGTCAATTAGGTACCCGTGTCCATCTTTACGGCGATGTCACTTCGGCACGTGTTAAGATAAAACGGGAAAACGCAATGGCCGAACAGGAATTACAACGAAAGGCAGAACCATTTGCTTCCGCAGCCTATCTGCTGGGCATTGATTATCCTAAAACATATCTTGATCTGGCCTGGAAATATCTGCTGAAGGGGCATCCTCATGACAGTATTTCTGGAACCGGAGTTGACCAAATAGAAAAAGATATGCATTACCGGCTGGATCAGTGTCGCAATATTGCGGCCGGTGTTGTAAGAAGAGCTCTGCAGTCAATACAATTGCGGATTGATAATTCCGATCTGGAGGATAATGAGGTTGCTTTAACGATTTTTAATCCAAGCCCTTATCCGAGGAATGAAATAGTTACTGCTGTTGTCGACCTTCCAGTGGATAATGGATTTAATCATTATTCCATTCATGATCCGGATACCAAAAAAGCAGTCGAATTTCAGGAAACCAAACGATATCAACATCCGGCCATTGTGCGACATCTGGGCGATGCGACCATGGAAATGAAGGTATGGCGCGTCCATGTACATATTCTAGTGAACGATATCCCGGCTCTTGGGTATCGAACACTTCTGTTTAAAGTAAATGATAGTCTTGCTGACAATGACCGTTCATTAATCGGTACGGCAACTACACTGGAAAACAGGTATTTGAAAGTTCAGGTCAATGCTGACGGTACGATTAATATCTCCGATAAATCTACCGGGCATATTTATAAGGGCTTGCATTATTTTGAGGACAATGGGGAAGCCGGACATGCCTGGCGTCATGTACCGCCAGCCAGGGACCAGGTGATAACCACCTTAAATTCCAGGCCAAAGATCGAATGGGTAGAATCCGGTGCTTTGTCTTCCTGCCTTCGAATCACTCATCGCATGCAGGTTCCGACAAAATTAGACGAAGGAGAAAGCGACTATATCCGTCGTCTGGATGGTGATGGTGATAATGCCGGCCGATCCGCTGAGAAGCGTGAATTGGTTATACAATCGGATTTAACATTGACAAAGGAATCTCATGGGTTGGCAGTTAGAACTTCATTTATCAATACCTGCGAGGATCATCGCTTACGGGTCATGTTTCCCACACACATTGCTGCTACCTGTTCATCTGCTGAAGAACCGTTTGATGTTGTCGATCGGCCCATTGATCGCGGTCCTGATAGCCCCTGGCGCGATACGTGGAATCCAACACATCCGCATCAGCGATTTGTGGATGTCAATGATGGAAAGACAGGAATTGCACTGATCAATGATGGTTTAAGGGAATATGAGGTGTCCGATAACGCTGACCGGACGATCGGTCTCACCCTCTTGCGCTCATTTGAGGTAGCGCTAGCGACGGTTGCCTGGCGCTGGGAAAGACATCCGGAAATGAAAGGCTCCCAGGGATTGGGGGAACATATATTTAATTATATGATATATCCTCATGCAGGAGATTGGGATACCGGAGGAGTGATGATAGAGGCTGATCGGTTTAACCTTCCGTTAGAACCGGCCCAGGTCGGGGCCCATGAAGGAGATCTACCCCAATCATATAGTTTTGTTCAGATTGAACCGGCGGATATTTTAATTTCAACATTGAAAAAAGCGGAAGAAAGTGAGAATCTTATCCTGCGAGTTTATAATCCAACTGGCAGAGATCTGAATTGCCGGATAAATTTTTATAAAGCACCCGTTGATTCACATTTCGTAAATCTGAATGAAGAAGCTATTCCGGAAGAAAAACCGAAAATTGAGGGAAAGGTGGTTAGTTTCAAGGCTAAAGCGAAGAAGATATATACCATTGCGTTATCTTTTAATTTGTGATCAATCTAGGTTATTTATAAATAATCTTCTAACCCCCTTTATTGGGGCTGTTGCAGTTTAGGTTATTTTTGAGCAAAAGTTCATTTGTGCTATCGATTAAGCAAAATCTATTCCCCCTTAGAAAAGGGGGTTAGGGGGTTGTAAATAAATAACATAGAAGAGTATATATCCCCCTTAGTCCCCCTTTATCAAGGTCGAAGATCCGCCCACTGGCGGGGGGAGACAGATCATGCAATTCTGATAAATTGTGCCAATAAATCAAATCTGCAACAGTCCCTGCTAGGGGGATAGGTTTTTCTTCATTGAGATGAATCGCGTATTCGAAAAAAATCTAATCGATAATAAAAATTGACCGAGAGCGGTAAAGGAGAAATGTAAATGAGTCAAAATCAGGGAAAAAATTATACTATTCATGTTATTTCAAATACGCATTGGGACAGGGATTGGGTATATCCTTTTCAGGAAACCCGCCTTCTGTTGTTGGAGTTCATGGATGATTTGCTGGATCTTTTGGAACGGGATAAAAAATTTCACTCATTTTTAATGGATTCGCAAACAATTGCCATTGAAGATTATCTGCAACTTCGCCCTGAAAGAGAAGAGCAGATTAAAAAGTTTGTAAAATCAGGCAAACTGATCGTAGGCCCCTGGTATACGTTACCGGAA
The DNA here is from genome assembly GCA_964489835.1 of uncultured Calditrichota bacterium. Classification (GTDB taxonomy): domain Bacteria; phylum Calditrichota; class Calditrichia; order JAJRVZ01; family JAJRVZ01; genus CAZBBC01. The sequence continues at coordinate 60 of CAZBBC010000240.1, read as the reverse complement.
GAGTATATTATAAACGGGGAGTCATTGGTACGCAATCTTGTTGTTGGTCATCGTTATGCA
>CAZBBC010000239.1:0-3801 GCA_964489835.1 uncultured Calditrichota bacterium | reverse complement strand
ATGCATTTTGATGCCCCTTTAATCCCCGGGAAACTGATTAAACGCTACAAACGATTTTTAGCCGATATTCAATTAGACTCTGGAAAAGCGATCACCGCTCATTGCCCTAATTCAGGTAGTATGAAATCATGCAAAACACCCGGATGGAATGTCATGGTCAGTGGGCATGACAATCCTAAGAGAAAATTCATGTATACCTGGGAGATGGTGCATAATGGCGAATGCTGGATAGGCATAAACACGGGCATTCCCAATAAAATTGCTTTAGAAGCGGTTCAAAAAGGATATATCCCGGAACTTCAGGGATATACGAATATCAGACGGGAAGTTCCCTATGGTATTAACAGCCGGATTGATCTTTATTTGTATAATGAAGAGGATCTCTGTTATGTTGAGGTAAAAAATGTATCTTTGGTTGAAGATGATAACAACTATTATTTTCCCGACGCCGTAACAAAAAGAGGACGTAAACATCTGTATGAGCTGATAGAAATGTCAAAACAAAATCACCGGGCAGTGATGTTGTTTATTATACAACGTAGTGATGGAAAAATTTTTAGGCCGGCGGCTCATATTGATCCTGACTATGCCAGCAGTTTAAAGGAGGCGCAGGCTAAAGGTGTAGAAATACTTGTTTACCGGGCAGAAGTAAATCCGGAAAAAATAGAGATTCAGGAAGCCATTCCATGGCAGTTGTAAAAACGGGTCATTTTTCCGGTTTAACCGCTATAGAATTTACTGCATTACGGGCCACATTATTATTAAAATAATCAATCATCTGGTCCAGGATCATATCAGCCACTTTAATCTGTGCTTCTTCTGTTGAAGCCCCAAGGTGAGGAGTGGCAACAACCTTTGGATGTTTTACCAGTGCAAAATCAGTAAGCGGTTCGGAAGAATAGACATCCAGTGCTGCCGCGGCAACTTTTCCACTATCCAGGGCTGACAATAAATCAGACTCGTTTACAATCCCGCCACGGGCACAATTGACAATTACCACACCATCTTTACATTTTTTCAGACTCTCATTATTAATCAGATTGATCGTTTCAGGAATTTTAGGGGCATGGATTGTGATGATGTCGGACCTCTCCAGGAGTTCATCGAGTTCGACCAATTCTACGCCTATCTGATTGGCCAGTTCTTCAGAAACAATCGGATCACAAGCGATAATAGTTGCCTCGAATGCTTTTAATCTTTTCGCTACACCATAACCTATTTTACCGAGGCCAAGCACTCCAATCGTCTTTTCAAATAACTCATGGCCCATGAAAATTTTTTTATCCCACTTATCATTCAGTAAGGACATATTTGCCCGTGGTATATTTCGCATAACAGCCAACATCATGGCCACACTGTGTTCTGTAGCAGCGATGGTATTGCCTCCGGGGGTATTCATGACAATGATGCCCCGTGTGGTTGCTTCATCGGTATCAATATTGTCAACGCCGGCACCGGCACGTCCAATCACTTTCAGGTTATCGGCTTTGGTCAAGACGTCGGCAGTTACCTTTGTGCGGCTCCGGACAACCAGCCCGTCATATTCGGGTAAGATCTCCATTAATTCTTCTTTAGAGATGCCTGACTGGTTATCCACTTTAATATTCTTGACTTTATTGTATTTTTCAAGGATATGATTTGGTAAGGAATCCGATACGAGTATTTTGTACATGCCTTCACTCCCTGTGCTTAATATTTATGTGAATTAAATTACATAACAGTAGAAAACATGTCAAGATGATTTCGGGAGCTTCGTGTTATAGGGGGAATTATTATATCATTTATCTGAAATTTTAACTTGAATCATACGTGTCTGGCTAAAACTTTAATCATTAGCAATTATCACCGGCATATCAAGTGAGTTTGATTGGAATCCAAATCCTGGGAATTAATTTAAAGAATTCACCCTAAAGTCCCTCTCATCATCCTGAGTCCCGCCGATGCGGGAAAGGAATGAGAAAATTAGACTATATAACTGTCCCGTTAGGGACAAAATATTTATAGCAATCATATAATCCAATATTCTAAAGTCCCGTTAGGGACGAAATATTAAAATCATGGCCAATACCTACACACAAATATTTATCCAATGCGTTTTTGCAGTTGAAGATCGGACATCTCTTATAAAATCAGATTGGAAAGATGTAGTGTAAATATTACGTCCCTGACGGGACTAGGTTTTTCTTAGGGTTTGATTTTGCTATAAATATGATGTCCCTAACGGGACATAAAAGTGTACATATTGTGTTTAACAGTAAAAACTATCAGTTAAATCAGTGCTAACGAAAATTTTAAACCGGACACTCATGATCTTAAACAACTAATTATTAATGTCAGTCTGTGAATTTCCCTTCATAACATTTGTAGGATTAACACTTGCTGGCAGAAGCCGTTTTCCCAAAAAATTTTGATTAGAAATTGTAAAAATTAATTGTGCTAACTATCTTCCATAAAATTTAAATAAAGACCAGTTTAGGATTATTAATCATGGATAAAATATATCTGCCGCTCCCACCAAATTTTTCATTAAAAAGTACGATATTTAGTCACGGTTGGGCAGACTTAGAACCATTTAAACGCCATGTTGATCCATTACAAATCGACTATATTTTAGAAATTCCATCTGGTCAGGTGCATCATCTGCATATTTCATCCCCCAATGATTTGCAGCTGGAAATAAAAACGGAGCACCAAGTAAATGATAAAGCAGGTGAACAAATTTTGAAAATAGTAAAACGCATGTTTCGGTTGGATGAAGATTATACAGAGTTTTATTTGCTGGCCAGACAGTCGCCGGAATTTTCCTGGATTACCAAATATAATGCGGGCAGACTCCTTCGTTGTGGAAGTCTCTGGGAGGATATGGTAAAAATGCTATGTACTACTAATTGTACCTGGCGTCTTACGCAGATTATGGTGGAAAATCTGGTCAAAAAGTTAGGTAAAGCAGAAGAATTTAAAAAAGGAAATAAAAGCATGCGGGCATTTCCCAATCCTGGGAATGTGGCGGTTTGTGATGAAAATTTCTTACGCCAGGAAATAAAAATGGGATACCGCGCACCCTATTTATTAGGATTTTCTCAAGCCATTACAGAAGGTAAGCTTAACCTTGCGGATTTTGAAAATGATAACATTTCCACCCCTGATCTGTACAAACAACTAAGGTCTATCAAGGGATTTGGTGATTATGCCGTCAGCAACCTCTTAAAAATACTGGGGAGATATGATTATTTGGGCGCGGATAGCTGGAGCCGAAAAAAATTTGCGGAGAAACATCTTGATGGGAAATCATGTGATGATTCTATTATCGCTTCAAATTATCAAAAATACGGCAAATGGTCCGGATTATTCTTCTGGATGGATGTAAGTGAAGACTGGTACCAGCGAGAACTGCCTTTCGGCAAATCCCAAGAACCAAATTCCAAATCCCAAATAAATCCCAATACCGAATAACCAAAATTTTAAAACCAGTATGTTTAAACGAAGGGTTTTGAATTTAAGTCATTTGGATTTGAAATTTACTTCGAATCACGCCAATGGGCGGATTCGTACGCCAAAAGGCGCATTTTCAACCTACCGGCAAGTTTCGATATTCGAATTTCGGAATTAAACTCAAAACTTTGGTAACAGAGAATCTAATTTCTGGGATATATTATTTTAAGTCATTAGTGTCCGGTTTAAAAAAACTCATCCCCAAACCCCTTCTCTTGAAAAGAGAAGGGGCTCCCTAAAGTCCCTCTCTTTCCAAGAGAGGGATTTAGGGTGAGTTCTTTAAATTAAGTCTCTATGTTTATTAAATCT
>CAZBBC010000238.1:0-3859 GCA_964489835.1 uncultured Calditrichota bacterium | reverse complement strand
GGGGCTATAGCTCAGCTGGGAGAGCGCTGCGTTCGCAATGCAGAGGTCAGCGGTTCGATCCCGCTTAGCTCCACAAAGCCAGGTCCCACGCAATAGGTCTGCGCCCAACCCCGTCAGGTCCGGAAGGAAGCAGCGGTCAGTGTATGAACTATGTGCCGTGGGTTCACCTGGCTTTTTTGATTCCGAAATTGTGCGAATCAGACTTTTTTAAAAAATTTATTGGTCAATAGTTTTGTTATCACTTCAAAAACCGTAAATTTGGATATACATTTTGATACTCTGTGATCCTTGTAAAATACATAAAGGTTATACGCAATGACATATATTGTACTTGCCAGACGCTGGCGCCCCCAACAATTTAAAGACATCATCGGGCAGGAACACGTCTCACAAACTTTAGAGAATGCGATTGAAAATGGTCGGATTGCGCATTCTTATATTTTTTCCGGTCCCCGGGGAGTCGGGAAAACCACAGCGGCCCGCATTTTGGCAAAAGCACTCAATTGTGAGAAAGGGCCCACCAAGACACCTTGTAATAGCTGTACTATTTGTGAATCGATCACAAAAGGAAATTCTTTAGATGTCCTGGAAATAGACGGCGCTTCCAATCGGGGTATTGATGAGATTCGAAATTTACGGGAAAATATCCGCTTTACCCCCAGCCAGGGAAAGTATCGTATCTATATCATCGATGAAGTACATATGTTAACCAAAGAGGCTTTTAATGCCTTGTTAAAAACATTGGAAGAGCCCCCATCCCATGCGATTTTTATTTTTGCCACGACTGAAATACATCGTGTTCCGGCTACCATTCTTTCCCGTTGTCAGAGATTCGATTTTAAACGTATTCCGACTAAAACAATCATCGAACATTTGAGCAATATTTGTCAGAAAGAAAAGATTGAGATATCCAGAGATGCCTTGTTGCAGATCGCAAAGAAAGCGGACGGTTCGATGCGGGATGCACAAAGTATTCTTGATCAGATCATCTCTTACTCGGAGGACAACATCAGTACCGAAGAGGTTTCTTCGGCGCTGGGAATAATTAATCAGGAAATATTTTTCAACTTTACGGACAAAATCCTTACCGGGAATTTAAAAGACATCCTTGATTTGTGTCAGGATGTGTATCGTCAAGGATATGACCTGGCGGAATTTATCGTCGGTTTTGAAGAGCATTTTAGAAATCTGTTAGTCACCAAGACCCTGGGAAATACCGACCTGCTGAATGTATCTGATAATTATGCAGAAAGTTATCAGAAGGAGAGTTCTAAGTTTGAAGAAAACGATCTTCTGCGATATATTCAGCAGATAGGAGAATTGCAAAATAGTCTAAAGTGGTCCACCCAACCACAAATGAAATTTGAGATCGGTTTGTTAAAAATGGCAAAAATGCCTTCCACTCAGAATATTGAGAATCTGCTTGAAAAGTTGGATCTTTTAAAAAAAAAATTTAAAGATGTAGTCCCTGCTACTGAATCCTCCGCCACATCGGAAAAATTACCAGACACACCACCTCCTTTAACCTTGACAGAAGCCAAACTTTACTGGGCGCACTTAATTGATAACTACAAACTGTCAAAAGTCAATTTGGCTAATGCACTGGAACTTGGGAAACCGGTGAATCTCAATGAATCACGGCTGGCCCTGGAATATTCAAAAAAGGACTCATTTCATATCAGTTGGTTCAAAAAAAACAAACGGACGATTCAGAGCGAATTCAAAAACTTTTTTCAGGTACCGGTAGATTTTGTGATAAAGGAAGTAGAGTCCAGCGATCCGGAGACAGAAGAAAATGAGGAAAAGCCTTTGGATCGCGATTCCCTGAGTAAAACAATAAAGGAAGATCCGCTTCTAAATAAACTTGTCGAAGAACTCGGTTTAGAATTAACATAAAAGGAGAATCATTTTGAAACCCAATATGGCTCAAATCATGAAACAGGCCCAAAAAATGCAGGAGGAAATGCAGCAGGTTCAGAACAATCTGGAGAAAATTACCGTTGAAGCAACCTCCGGCGGCGGTATGGTAACGGTAGTAGCAAACTGTAAATTTAAAATATTATCGATTTCAATAGAACCCGAGGTATACCGGGAAGAAGATAAGGAAATGCTGGAAGACCTGGTTATTGCTGCTGTCAATCAGGCGATTTCTAATGCTCAGGAAAAAGCCAATGAAGAAATGCAAAAAGTTACCGGTGGTTTGATGGGTGGACTCAATTTGCCGGGCGGTTTAAAATTGCCGGGCATGTAGGATGGCAGATTCTTTTCCCCCTGCATTAGAAAATTTGATTACACAGTTGCATCAATTGCCGGGTATCGGTAAGCGGACCGCTCAGAGACTGGCGATATATTTACTGAAAGATACAGACGAATATGTCAAAGAATTATCGCAGGCGATACTGAGGATTAAGGTTGAAATAAAACAGTGCGCGAACTGTTATAATATCACTGAAAGCGAACGCTGCGAGATCTGTACAGATCCGCGACGGGATCAATCAGTGATATGTGTGGTCGAAGATATTGTTGATATTTTTGCCATCGAAAAGAGTAATGAATATCGGGGTCTTTACCATGTCCTCGGTGGGGTGATTTCCCCCTTGAGTGGTGTTTCCCCCGATGATTTAAGAATTGCTGAATTATTTCGGCGCGCCGAGAATCCTGAAGTACAAGAAATCCTTCTTGCCCTGAATCCAAGCACAGAGGGTGAGGCAACGATGATCTATCTATCGAAAATGTTCAGGGCAACGAAGATAAAGGTAACGAAGATAGCCAGTGGCATTCCCCTGGGATCTCACCTTGAGTTTATCGACGATGCCACCATCGGAAGGGCAATTCTCAGCAGGAGAGAACTTTAAAAATTATCGATCAAAATTTCCACTCCCATCCTTCACGGGCCAGTGTGGCTCCCCCGAAAATTTCTTTAGCACTTTTCTCAATTTTTTCCAGGGCCTGGTCATCATTAGTCGGATCATGATGGAACAAAAGTAGTTTTTTCACCTTTGCTTTCAACGCCGTTTCACAGGCCATTGCATAGTTGCTATGACCATAACCCTGAAATTTGAGGTACTGATCGAGCGAGTATTGGGAATCGTGAATTAACAGGTCACAACCTTCCGCAAATTGTATTAATCGCTGATCAGATCCGGCATATTGTTCGACATCCGTTGCAAATACCAGTGAATGACCGTTATTTTCTATCCGGTAATTAAAACTTCCGTCCTTCGGATGAAAATAATACTTCATATTCTTAATAACCATCTCGGCCAAATCAGTGGAAGTAATATCAATAAAACCGACTTGCGGCTCATGTTGGCCTTCCAAAAAGTATATCATCATATTTTCATCAATATTTTCAAAATATTTGGTTGCGCGAAATTCATCCATGGAAACCGGAAAATATTGAGGTTCCACCAGAGTGCGAAGAATATCCTCGATATCAACTCCCATTGTGGCTGGACCGAAAATATGAATATGTACATTGGGGAGAAACAGAGGAGCGAAATACGGAAATCCGATCAGATGATCGATATGAGTATGGGTAAAAATAAGGGTGATATGAAAAGGTTTTTTAGATTTCTTTTTATGTTCCAATATTTCTGGAATCAGTTCCCTGCCCAATTGAATGATTCCCGAACCAGCATCAAAAACAACAATATGTTCACGAGTTCGGGTCAGAAGACAGGTGGTGTTTCCGCCATATTTTGTACCTCCGGGTGGAGCAATCGGATAACTGCCGCGTGTGCCATAAATCTTAGCTAGAAATCGATGGTCTTTCATCAAAGAGTTTCTCCCAGTAGGATCCATATTTTATTTTTTATTTCATGAGTGTCCGGTTAAAACTTTAATCATTAGCAAATAT
>CAZBBC010000237.1:0-3890 GCA_964489835.1 uncultured Calditrichota bacterium | reverse complement strand
TTAGGTTCCGCGGCCTTTTGAAAGTTTTCATAACCCAGGGAATAGGGGATAATTTTGTCATTTTTACTATGAATAAAAAGTATTGGGCAAGTGATAAGAATAATTTTTTTATCGGGGAAATAAATTAAGAATCGCTGAAAAATGAAAAGAAAAATACAGATGACGATGTATATACCAGCGATCGTTGCTAATGTTGTCCAGAGCATACCAAAAGTCTTTTTATAAATCATGTATTATCATGAGTGTCCGGTTTAAAATTTTAGTTAGTACTGATTTTACTAATAGTTTTTATTGTTAAACGCAATATTTACACATTTATGTCCCGTAGGGACATCATATTTATAGCATAAATAAACCCTATGAAAGGCCAAGTCCCGTCAGGGACGTAATATCTACTCTACATCTTTTAAAATATATCTCTCATTATAAAGTATGTCAAAACGATTCAACAACTCCGTTTTTACTTATTGTGGTTTATAGCCAATGAAAACATGGATGTGTAGGTATTGGCCATGCTTTTAATATTTCGTCCCTGCCGGGACTTTAGAATATTGGATAATATGATTGCTATAAATATTTTGTCCCTAACGGGACAATTATATTGTGTAATTTTCTCATTCCTTCGACTCTGCTCATGATGACGGGAGGGACGTTCATTTGCCTGAATCTGAGTTTTTTAATCCTTAATTGAATCATTTCTTTCCAAGACTGTCATTTCAACTGAATCCGTCATAGGAATTAGCAATTATAAATTCAATTTTTCATCTTTGAAAATATATAATCGATCATTTTTACCAGTTTGCGATACTTAATACTGTATTTTTGAATATCATCAACAGAATAAGTTTTTCCGGAGAGGATGGACTCTGCCGCCAACCGTCCGCTTTTTACAGCGGGGCCAATACCTTCTCCCATATCAATGGTGGCTAACGCCGCGGCATCACCAAGGATATAGGCATTCCCGTGTTGAACCGTCATTGATTTTCCCCGATGATAATAGGCATACCCTTTTGGCTGGTAAGAGCGATTGGCTATCAGAGACATCTGATTCAATTTATTGACAAACTGGTCCAGTGATCCCGTATATGCTGGCCACTTGCTTTAAGTTTTTGGCTGATGCCTCCGATGCCGATATTAAGATAACCACCTGCTTTTGGTACATACCATGAATAACCCGGTAATTGATTTTCCAAAAACCACAGATGGCATTTCTTATCATTGTAATTTTCAGCAAATTCGTATTCCATGCTCACGATCAGCGTATCTTTCTCTCTGGGAGAAATATTTTGAAACAGGGTGCGGTATACCGGACAATGTGTACCTCCGGCACCGACAAGATATTTACATGTAAAGGCTCCGTCGATACTAAAATGATCATGATAAGTTTCGATATTTTTAACCTCATGTTTTTTTACGGTAACGCCGGATCTGTCCAGTAGCCATTGATCGAATTCATAGCGTCTGATCGAATATTGTCGGGTGGGAATTCTTAACTGAAAGCGATGCAGAGATATATAAAGCGCCGGAAAGGTAATCAAGCCATAGGGGTAATTGGAAGGATCCATTTCAAGATCATCAAAAACCTGTGGCTGTATCCATCCGGCACAGAGTTTTTGTCTGGGAAATGATTGGCGGTCAACAATCAGACAATCCACACCGTTTCGCTTCAGATGCCAGGCGCAGGTCGAACCTGCCGGTCCGCCGCCGACTATTAAAACTTCGGTTTTGACCATTGGGTATTCTCTAGCTGAAACGACATAGCGGTTGTGAAAATCCCGTTTTTGTCATGACGAACTGCCATAGCTGTGTATCCCTGGCCCTGAATCCGCCAGCGGATGTCAACAGGTAATAACGCCACATCCGGTAGAAACGATCATTATATTGATTCTTTAATTGCGGCCAGGCCTTCTCAAAATTTTCATGCCAGGCCATCAGGGTTTTATCATAATCGGGACCGAAATTATGTAAATCTTCAATGACGAATATTTTCTCCATTGCTTTTGATATTTGGGCAATAGAAGGCAACATGCCGTTTGGAAAAATATATTTATTAATAAAGGCATTAGCGCTGGTGGCTGAATCATTTCGCCCAATGGTATGGATAAAGGCAACACCGTCATCTTTCAAACAGCGGTCGGCGACTTCCATATACGTACGATAATTCTTATAGCCCACATGTTCCATAATTCCTATAGAGATGACGGCGTCGTAGCTACCCTGAACATCACGATAGTCCTGCAGACGCAGTTCCACCGGTAAGCCGGCGCATAATTGTTGGCCCAATTCCACCTGTTCACGGGAAACGGTTACACCCGTCACTTCTGCCCCATATTTCTCTGCGGCATATTTGGCAAAACTTCCCCATCCACAGCCTAATTCAAGAATCCGCATGCCCTGGGTGATGTTTATTTTTTTACACACCAGATCGAGTTTTGCTTCCTGGGCTTCGTCAAGCGATTGTGAATTTTTCCAGTAAGCAGAGGTATAATTCATGCGCTTATCAAGCATCGCTTTGTACAATTCATTACCGGCATCATAGTGTTTTTGACCGATCTGAAAAGCCCGGGAAGGTTTTTGCAGATTAATAACTTTCGATCGCAGCGTATGAAACATGATTTTCAGATTTCCCGTAACCTTTTCATCCAGTCGGGCAAGGAGCAGTTTATAGAGCATCTGGTCAATGGCCGGGCAGTCCCACCAACCGTCCATATAAGATTCTCCCAACCCTAACGCCGTTTCACTTAAAACCCGCTGATAAAAATCAGCGTTGTGAACCTGAATATCCCAGGGATTATTTCCGTTGACCTCGATTCCCGCGAGAAGAAATAACTCACGAAACGTTGATTCAGCTTTCATCTTCATTTAAAACGGTTTCATTCCCGGACCACCCTGTTTTTCCCAGGGATTCTCGCCTTTGGAATATCCGCCCGGTATTTCAAAAAGAGAAGATTTTAAATTTTGCTTCAGAATATCTTTTAGTTCTCCTTCACTACTGCCCTCACCATCCAGATAATTAATCCAGCGAACAGGCATCCCGCTGATTCCCTGCTCCTTTTCCCACTCTTCCGATCCAATCTGCATCAGATCAGAAGTCTCCTGCGAAAGCGCTTCAAAAAATTTTCCCAATTGCCCCATCGCTTGCATATCCGTACGATCGAGACCCATTTGATCCCAATCAGCAGTCCACATCTCGCCGGATTTTTTTCCTTCTTTAAATTCTTCATAGTGTGTACAACGCCATTTGCCGACCTTTTCACCAGAAGATTTCTTTTTATACTCGGTTTTAACTTTTTTTGCGGTTGACATACCGCCAGGCATCATCTTTTCCATCATTTCGCGCTGTTCTGCCGGCATATTTTTCATTTGCTCCTGCATCATTTTTTGGGCTTTGTCCATTTGCTCTTTAAGTTTTTCTATATCCTTCTGGGTCATTTCACTATAGGTTTTTTTGTCATTGTCGATTATCCAGAACACATTTTTATCACCGCGGAAAATAATGATCTGGTTTTGATCGGCATCGGCTGTCTCCACCCGTAGACGATCTTTCTCAACGTATATGGTTGTTGTCATGTCCAGATTCATTTTTTTTGAACGTTCGCTGCTTTTGATAATGACACCGGCCTGCACGAGAGATATGGAAAATATAAAAAGAATGGCTAAAATTAACGTATTGGAAATCTTCATAAATTTTCTCCTTTTTGACGTTAGTGTGGATAAAAAAAATATAGAAAAACGCTGGTTAATTTATCTCCAATTAATTCATACCGCAGCGATGCTGCGAACAAAAAAAAGAAGTCCACGGATTATCCGGCAAAGCCGGATCCGGCGAAGACGGACACGGATTAACACGGATTTTATTTAAAAATTATTTTTATTTAGTTTTAATCCGT
>CAZBBC010000236.1:0-4075 GCA_964489835.1 uncultured Calditrichota bacterium | reverse complement strand
CACGGATTAACACGGATTTAATTTAAAAATTATTTTTATTTTAGTTTTAATCCGTGTCCGGCTGCGCCGGATAATCCGTGGATAAAAGATTTTAAAATAACAAAGGTTTTAGATATTTATTGATATATTATCGATCAATCTTACCTCTTCAATATAAACAGCCAGCGAAATGAGGACATTATCACTAATATTATTTATCTCAACCAGTGTATGCGGATTTGCAATGCTTATATAATCAATCTTCGCCAGTGAATAACCCCCGATAATATCTTGCATTAATTTCTTCAACCTACCAACACTGCTTTCACCTTTCTTAATGGATTCTTTTACCGCAGATAAGGCACTGAACAAGCAGCGCGCCTGTTTCCTGCCCCGGACACTAAGATTATAATTTCTTGAACTAATCGCTAAACCATCTTTTTCGCGTATTGTCGGGCATGAAACAATGTCCAGATTAAATTTCAGATCATTGACCATCTGTCTAATCACAATCAACTGTTGAGCATCCTTTTGTCCAAAATAGGCGCGATCAGGCTGAAAAGCGTTGAACAGAATGGCAACGATGGTGGCGACGCCTTTAAAGTGTCCGGGACGTGATTTTCCTTCCAGTGGTATTGAGAAACGCTCAACCTGAACATAGGTTTGAAAATCGGGTGGATAAATATTTTCCGCACCAGGTGTCCAGACCAAATCAACTTTTTCCTTTTTGAGGATTTCTATATCCTGTTCAAGAGCAACCGGGTATGTTTCAAGATCTTTGGGATTATCAAACTGAATCGGATTTACAAATATACTCACGCCAACCTTTTCATTCTCCACCCGTGCCCGTCTGATCAAACTGATATGACCCTCGTGAAATGCACCCATTGTTGGCACCAGCCCCCAGGATGAATTTAGATCACTCCAGCGAAAGGAGCGGATTTCGGATAATTGTGTGGTTACCTTCATTTCATTTTTTTAATTTTTTGTAATTCTAAATCACTCATTTTATATTCGTGTTCATCTGACGGAAATTTTTTTTGCTGTACATCATCGCAATATTGTTTAACCGCATCCGTAATTGTTTTATTCAGATTTGCATATTGTTTAACAAACTTTGGTACGGGAGAGTGATAGAGCCCTAACAGATCATGATACACAAGAACCTGGCCGTCACAATTTTTACCGGCACCGATACCTATCGTTGGAATAGATAATTCTGCGGTTATAATTTCCGCGACCGGAGCAGAAATGGTCTCTAAAACAATGGAAAAACAGCCGGCTTCCTGCAATGCCATAGCGTCATCAATTAATTGTTGTGCAGCATCAACCGTTTTTCCCTGTACACGATAGCCGCCCAGTTTTGCTACCGACTGCGGTGTCAATCCAATGTGACCCATAACAGATATTCCACTATCGACAATTGTCCTTACTAAATCGGTTATAAATTTCCCTCCTTCCAGTTTCACCGCTTCCATTCCACCTTCCTTTAGAAATCGACCAGCATTTCTGATTGCATCGGTACGACCGGTTAGATAAGACATAAAGGGCATATCACCTATCAAAAATGCACGCCTGGTTCCCCGGGCAACCATCTTACAATGATGAATCATCTCATCCATGGTCACCGATAAAGTATTCGAATATCCCATCACAGTCATTGCCAGACTGTCACCGACAAGTATGATATCAATGCCTGCATCATCAACAAGTCGGGCACTCGGATAATCATAGGCGGTCAGCATGGTTATTGGTTGATGATTTATTTTTTTTTCTTCAATATACGGAATGGTGATTTTTTCTTTATTTATCATCTCATATCCTTATCTCTGATTATGGTAGTGTATAAATTAACCACCACGCCAGTAGGCGGGCAGGCAGAGTACACGAAGAAGACACAGAGTACACGAAGTTTTAAATAATTTTATTATCTTCGTGGGCTTCGCGCGCGGAGCCTGTACTGAAGACCGTAATGTCGAAGGATCAGATTTGTGGTTAAAGAAATGTTGCTTTTCTCTGTGGCCTATGCCTGCTGGCCCGGTCGCTTTGTTTTTATTATCCTTTTTTCATTTTTTCATACAATTTTTTCTACAGTAACTCTTTTTATAGTTCACATTTATAAACTGCTACAAATATAAACACTACAAATGTGAATATCTTGATTAAATACTAAAAATAATTCTTGTCCGGTTAAAATTAATTTTCCTCTACTTATGACCAAAATGAGAAAATTGCACCATAACTGTCCCGATAGGAACAAATTAGTACATAATATAACTTTTGCAATATACAGCCAATTGATTATATTTTATGGTATCGGTGCCGTTGCCACTCAATCCTTTTTTGATCCGGCTTATGGGCCACTTAGCCTGGCATTGATGCGATCAGGAAAAACCGCTGACCAGGCACTTGAGGATTTGTTGACAAGCAATCCCGGTCAGGAAGTGCGACAAGAGTTGCCATGATTGATGCCGGAGGCCATGTGACTGCTTATACCGGGGAGGAATGCATTCCGGGTGCCGGCCACCTCATTGGTACAAATTTCTCGGTGCAAGCCAATCTTATGCTGAATAAAAAAGTCTTCCGGGGTGATCCCTATTGGGTGGAACTTACACCGCGACTGCTTAAAGTGGATCTGTTAAAAGTCGATGATAACGGATTGAAGAAAATTTTGAGTGAGGCACAAAGTAAGTAGCTAACCTGTACACTGCGAAATTTATGAGAATATCTCAAATTTTTGAATATCGAGCAAGGATTAACGATTTTTGATTTAAGAAGTTATTTCAAGGGAATAAATAGGTTATCCTGTATTATTCATATGTTAAAAACGGCCTTAATCTCCTTTTTTAAGGGGATACTCAAATGTCTCCATTTGTCAGGATTATCCTGTCTAAAAAAAACGTATAGCCATATGTTACAAACTTACGATAGTTCAAGATATCAAAATAAGAAACCACAAAAAACATGAAGAAATTAAATATTTCCCAGGTTGATGCCATATTTGCCAATGGAATTTATCCGATAGAATTTCTTATTCATTACAAAAGTCGGTTGAATACAAAGAAAATACGCGCCGCGTTAAAGAAACTTTCATCTTCTTTCTGGCCGATGTTTGGTGAATACGACGCAGGCACGATCCATTTTGATAAATATACTGAAGAAGAATGTTTGGATGAAGATGTGACTAATCAGGAGTTTGAACTTGGAGAAACAAATACAAATATTTATGAGAAGTATTGCCAGATCATTCCATCCGATTTAAAAAAATTATTTTTCCTAAAAATTATCCAATATAACAATGGTACTGTTTTAATCCCAAGACTGAATCACCTCGCTGGTGATGGTTACAGCTATTTTTATTTCCTGTCAGCACTTGCGGCGATGTCCCAAAATAATTATATCCCATTTAAGAAACATGTTGTTCAAGCCTTATATAAGCCACATCATCAGCGAACCATTCTAAAATCGTTCCGATTTAATGAAAGTGTAGCAAAACCATCGCCAGCAAAAGGCCCATTCAACATTGAGTTTGAAAAAATATCGAAAGAAGCGATTCACACGATTATTAAAAATGTTGCCTCTGAGTTAAACCAGCGAATATCAAGCAATGATATTTTATCGGCTATGGTTGTTAAAAAAACTTTGGAGATCGAAAAAGAGTATTTTAGCGATGATATTCAGCTAAGCATACCCATAGATATCCGCCGACAAATAAAAGAATATGGTTTAAGGTTCTTTGGTAATGGGATAATGTTCACGGTCATCAATTTTAAATCGAAAGATATTATACGATCGGGTGTTAATAATATTGCGATTGAAATCAGAAAATCCATGCCTGTCATTACTAAAGAACACTTTCTAAAATTTCTTAGCAACATAGAAACCATTATCACTGAAAAGCAATCAAATAAACTCAGACCCTATGATCCTGCAAGAGGCTGTCTGGTAACTAATTTGTCCAAATTGCCGGCGCATAAACTTAATTTTGGCAGCGGTGATCCGGATTTTATTTTTCCATTAACTGTGGGAAGAAACTCAGCGGTAATCTTAGCCGATCAGGATAATTTTATTTTACGATTTGTCTACTAGGTTTTAA
>CAZBBC010000235.1:0-4088 GCA_964489835.1 uncultured Calditrichota bacterium | reverse complement strand
GGAGACAGATCATGCAATTCTGATAAATTGTGCCAATAAATCAAATCTGCAACAACCCCTGCTAAGGGGGAATTAAATCGTTGATAATATGCTACTTATACTTCAAATATTAATTTTTATGAATAGATCAGGCTAAATTATTACCTATTTCCGCCAGATATTTTGTTTTAAATCCCCTTTTGTAGATTATTATACATAATACCTGTAGAATATTATACGTTTTTAATCTTCTGACATCCCCAAATTGAATATTTGTTGATTCTAAATCATCTGAAAATACTATAACCTACATTAAATTAATAGGTTAGGACTTTAATATACATTAATAATAATATTTTGGCACGTATATTGACCATTAAGTTGAAATATATGGTTGTGCCAAAAGTTGGATTAAAAAATGAAAAACAGCGTGTTTAAAAGAAAAAAGTTTTATTTGATCATGATCTTATTGATCACTACCGCAGGAACTGTTTTTTTCTTTCCTATGAATATAGGAGGAAAATATACTTGCTATTATCACCGAATCATTAATCATTCCCAACCTGTCCTAAATGTCAATACCTTAGATCATCATCAGGAAGGGATAGAGGATATATCAAAATCTGGTAATCATAATCTGAGTGATGTGGTAAGTAATCAGGATAACACCAAATCTTCACACCATGGTTCATTGTTATTGGACAATTATTTGCACCAATATGCTTTTTTCTGGTGGGCAAGTGTGGGTATATTCGCCTTATGTATTAGTTTGTTACTGAGACTAAAGAAAAATGTAAGAGGGAATAAA
Organism: uncultured Calditrichota bacterium; assembly: GCA_964489835.1. Lineage (GTDB taxonomy): Bacteria > Calditrichota > Calditrichia > JAJRVZ01 > JAJRVZ01 > CAZBBC01. Next base: position 3,301 of record CAZBBC010000235.1, on the reverse strand, counting down.
TATAGTTTAACGGTTAAATAATAAGAGGTACCTATGTTGGCAAATGTAAGATTTGAAAATAATTCAGGAATATTAAGCGAGCGAATGTTGATAAAGAGAATACGAAAATTAATCAATAATCATCTATTTCTTACTTCTCTAATATTGAATCTTTTTATTTACGTTCCCATTAGTTATTCACAATCAACTGAATCTGTTTTAATTCTCGATGATCTGATCAATAGTGCCATAGAGAAGAATCCTCAGTTGCAGTCATTTTATAGTGCTGTTCAGGCAGATTCTGCAAAGATTCCCCAGGCTGGCGCTCTGCCGGATCCGATTTTATCACTAAATATTTTAAATCTACCGACAAATTCTTTTTCATTCGACCAGGAACCGATGACGGGCAAGCAAATTGCCCTGAACCAGCTCTTTCCTTTTCCGGGAAAACTTAGTCTCCAAGAAGATATTTCATCCGAAGGAGCAGCTGTTTCAACGGCAAATTATCATGAGTATAGAAATCAATTAATTAGAGATCTCAAAGTCGGCTATTATGATCTTTTTTTTATAGATAAATCAATAGAGATAACCGCTAAAAATCAACTGTTATTAAAAGAATTTGCAGAAATTGCAGAATCCAAATATATCGTTGGGAAAGGTCTACAGCAGGATGTGCTTAAAGCGCAGGTAGAATTTTCAAAAATGATTGAAAGATTAATACAGCTAAAACAAAAACGCGAAGTTAAACAAGCTCAGATTAATACAATTCTTAATCAACCGGTTAATACCATATTAGGAAAGCCTGAGGAGCCAGGATTCTCAACCTTAAATATAACTCTTGATACGTTACAAATTATTGCAAAACTCAATAGACCATTATTGATCGGTTGGGAGTCGATGAAAAAACAGAGTAGCCTAAAAGTGGATTTAGCTAAGAAAGACTACTGGCCCAATATTGGTGTTTTTGTGGCATATACCCAAAGAGATGAGCTTCAGAATGGTAACCCCGGCAATGATTTTTTCTCAGGTGGGATCAGCCTGAACCTTCCCATCTACTCCGGAAGCAAACAATCAAAAAAAGTTGAAGAAACAATGTATAACAAAAATATGATAGATGAGCGTTATAGACAAATATTGAATCAAGAAAATTTTGAATTAGAAAATAAACTGACCAGTGTGGAAAAGAATGCAGAATTAGTCGAATTATTTAAAACAGGAATCATACCGCAAGCATCACAATCTCTGGAATCTGCCATGATAGGGTATCAAACAGACAAAGTAGATTTTCTGACGCTTATTAATAATCAAATCACTTTGTTTAACTATGAATTAGATTATTATCGGGTAATTAGTGACTATAATAAAGACCTGGCCAGTTTAGAATATGTAACCGGCTTCCCACTAACAAATTCAAATGTAAAATAGCAATACAGAATATTTTAATGGAGGATAAAATGCTTTTCAAAAAAATTATACTCTTAAGTTTTTTGGCTTTAGCCATTTCGTCGGGTCTATTAATTTCATGTGGCTCGGATAATAATAATTTGGCAAAGAGCGAAGAAGGGCAACTTTGGACATGTGGTATGCACCCGGATGTCATTCTAGACGAACCGGGACAATGCCCGATATGTGGTATGAACCTGGTCCCGCTTAAGATGCCTGAGACAGCTACGAAACAACAAGGACAGGCAGAGGTAAAGCAATCGAATGGCGAAAGAAAAATCAAATATTGGCAGGCTCCGATGAATCCCATCGAAATTTATGATAATCCGGGCAAATCGGCCATGGGTATGGATCTGATACCAGTCTATGAGAATCAGACTTCATCAGGAATTGCTGTACAGATAGACCCGGTTACTGTTCAGAATATGGGTGTCCGGACAGCAAATGTAGAGAAAACTGACTTTAGCCGTTCCATTCGTACTATCGGCAAGATCGACTACAATGAAGAAAACATTTTTATCGTTTCATCTAAAATATCGGGCTGGATCGAGAAACTCGATGTGGATTATACCGGAAAGCCGGTGCGTAAAGGCCAACCTTTGCTTGAAATCTATTCGCCGGATCTGGTAACTACGCAGCAGGAATATTTGCTGGCCTTAAAAAATAAAAAACTGATAGGCGAGACACAATTTGCCAGTATCCGCGAAGGGGCCGAATCTCTGCTCAATGCAACCCGTCAACGCTTGCTGTACTGGGATATTCCGGAATCGGCTGTTAAAGAATTGGAAGAGAGTGGCCAAGTCAAAAAAACCCTTCGACTTGAATCACCGGCCAATGGTGTGGTCGTTCACAAAAATGTTATTGAGGGCCTTTATATCAAAGAAGGTATGTCCCTCTATCAAATTGCCGATCTTTCAACCATTTGGGTCTATGTCAGCATCTATGATAATGAAGTTCCCTGGGCACGTGTCGGGCAAATAGCAACCATGGAACTTTCCTATACACCGGGAAAAGTACTGGAAGGAAGAGTTGCCTATATCTATCCCTATTTGGATGAAAAAGCCCGTGATGTAAAAGTACGTCTCGAATTTCCCAATCCAGGTTTACAGTTAAAGCCGGGAATGTATGCCAATGTGTGGATTAAAACACCGGCCATTACAGATGCGATTGTTGTTCCATCTGAAGCAGTAATCCGGTCCGGGCAGCGAAATTTAGTATTTGTTACGCGTGGAGAAGGCCGTTTTGAACCACGCGAAGTACGCATCGGAGAAGAAAGCGATGATGGAAAAATACGGATTGTTTCCGGATTGTTAGAAAATGAAGAAGTGGTAATTTCCGCACAATTTCTGATAGACAGTGAGAGCCGCCTCCAGGAAGCGATTCAAAAAATGTTGCAGGAAAAAGCCGGGGGTGGAAAGAAAGCACAAGAAAAAAACAATCATGAATCACATGTTCACTAGTCTAATCTGGATAATTTATTTCTCGCGACAACGCAAAGGAAACAAGACAAAATAAAAAAGAAAAAATACAAAATATTTTGAACTTCCGTTTATAACAGGTTTTCGTAGACTTTATTATTTTATTTTGTATTATTTATTTTTTATTAGTTCCTGCGTCTTTGTGCCTTTGCGAGATATCAGAATGGTAAAGGATAAATGAATTTGTAATACTTGTATGAATGAGAAGATTTACGGAGAAAACTTATGTTAGAAAAAATTATTGAAGCATCGGTAAAAAATAGATTTTTGATTATCGTTTTTACTGCCATTGTTGCCTTTGCCGGAATTTACGCTCTGATAGATACACCGGTAGACGCGATTCCGGATCTCAGTGATGTTCAGGTGATTATTTTTACCGAGTTCCCGGGTCAGGCCCCACA
>CAZBBC010000234.1:0-4089 GCA_964489835.1 uncultured Calditrichota bacterium | reverse complement strand
TTTCATATTTCTTATTCCCCTTCAGGGAATTTTTTTATGCTGTTTCTAACATCCCCTTAGTCTCCGCCAGTGGGCGGATCCGCCTTCCGGCGGACGGGATGACATCCCGGAGGAAAGTGTGAAGAGCCACCGAGCGGAGTCGAACCGCTGACCTGATCATTACGAGTGAACTGCTCTACCAACTGAGCTACGGTGGCTGGTAAGTAAAAAATTTAATTAATTAAAATTGTAATATCAATTAGCCTGAATTATTCAAAAATGACCCACCCCGTCTCGCTATGCTCGACACCCCTCCCTATCCGGCAAAGCCGGACAGGGAGGGGCTGGGGGAGGGTCAGTGGTTAATAATTTCTTTGTTTGCAGTAGTGTGCTTCGTGGTTTAGGATTAGATCAGATTAGGCTAGCAAACAAATATCAAGATAATCCTAAACTTTCCCTGTAACTGTACGATATACCTAATAAACAACGACTTATCCCTGATTAAAATTATACCCATATGAGAATCACACTTATCCGAATTGTGCTTATACTATTGTTGGCCTGTTCTCCGGCATTACTGCCCGTTCTGAAGCCGGTACTACCTGCCTACACAGATATTACTACTATCTATAAAATATTTTTTCTGACGCCGTTTGTATTATTCGGGCTGGTTGCTTTTCTTGGACTCCGCCTCAATCAGACACGCATTTTATACTCGATGGCAGTATTTACTCTCTTATTTATATTGACCGATCATCCAGCGGTCGCTGTCCTGCAATCATTAGATTACAGTCTTTTTTTAAAAACGCTATTAATACTCTCCATCCTGAATTTTCTGTTGTTGTTTTCCCTGGATGAGGGCGCGCTTTTGGGGTTTTCCAGTTTTTTAAAGGCGTCGGGGATCGTGATCACCCTGCTTCTCAGTTACTGGATGGTATATTCAAATCATGTTATTTTCCAGACAATTTTCTCCGGGCAGTGGTTTGTTACCTTCAGCCAATGGGCGATTCCCGACAGCCTGTGGCCGGTTCTGATTATTGCCACCGTATTTCTGCTTATCCGTCCGGATAAATCGATTTATTCCTTTAAAGTGGCTCTGATTTTGTCTTTAATTCCACTGATACTCGCCTTTAACCAAAGCCTGACCGGCAGCGATGATTTAATGGGGTCAAAAATTTACCACGCCTATGCCTTTAATATTATCGGATTGATCGCTCTGTATTCGGTCTACAAATTATACTGGCAGAACGTGTATATCGATGAGCTAACCGGTGTACCCAACCGCCGTGCCTTTAACGAACAACTAAAAAAACTGGGACGAAAATACACAATCGCCATGCTGGACGTTGATCACTTTAAAAAATTCAATGATAATTACGGACATACGGAGGGTGATAATGTATTGCGCTATGTGGCTACTCATCTGAAGGACGCCAGTAATTCTAATGTTTTTCGCTATGGCGGTGAGGAGTTTTGTATCGTTTATTCCGGGTATAGGATAAAAGATGTATTATGGCGTCTGGAACAGATGCGCGAAGAGCTGGCCAACCGCCAGTTTTATATCCGTATGGATGAGACCAATCGCAGAAAGCAGTCGGAAAAAAACAGGGACAACAAGTCAAACGGTAGAAAAAAAGCACGGGTAACGATCAGCATTGGTATTGCCCAGCGTACCGACCACTTTAAGACCACTGAAGAGGTTATTAATGCGGCCGATAAGGCCCTCTACATGGCCAAGAAAAAAGGGCGCAATCTTTGCGTCATCAAGCATTGATAATTAGCTCTTGCTGAATATATTTTTCAACCACGAAGCACACTAAGGACACGAAGATATTTTTATTGAATTTAATAAAAAATATATTATTAAATATTAAGAAGAAATTCCTTTAAATTATTGCTCTAAATAATTGTTATTATTAGACCTTCGTGATCTTCGTGTGCTTCGTGGTTAATAAATTTTTTGTTTGCAGGGAGGGGCTGGGGGAGGGTCAGTTTTGAATAAAATGAAAAAGATGAGACCATCAATGCACGCAATGTTCGGACTGCCTCTTATCGTCTACCTGTTTTTTAATATCAATTGTTCTGCTATAGATAATCGGCCGGCTGCAATAACCAGTCATTCCTTGCGCTCTATCACCAAACATCAGGATCAGTTGTGGACCGTTGGTGAAAAAGGAACCGTATTTTTCTCTGATACGGATGGTAATCATTGGACGAAGATGGATCTGACGATTGATCAATGGTTGAATGATATCGGATTCAGCCGTGGGGGTAAGGGTTGGATTGCCGGCAGGGCCGGGACCCTTCTGTATTCTCCTGATCATGGTAAGCACTGGAAACAGCGCTATTTGTCTTTTAATCAGAATTTTCATTATTTATGGATCGAGAGTGAATCAGAGATCTGGATTGGGGGATCCCATGGCCTGATTATCTGCTCTACTGATACTGGAGCCACCTGGTCCATCAATCGTTTAGGCAGGGATGGCGTTATTCGCGGATTATTTTTCACCGATTCCATCGGCTGGGCGGTCGGCGATCACGGGTTGATTATAAAAACCATCGACCACGGTATGAGCTGGGAGACAATCCCGGGAAATAAAATTCACCGTATGGCAAACCTCCACGGTATCACTTTTACGGATGCCTTGCATGGCATCGTATGGGGGGACGCTGGTACGATTATAATGACAGAGGATGGAGGAAATAACTGGAAAAAACTTTCCGCTCAAATTCCAGCATCGGTAAGGCATATTGAGATTATATCCGATAGATATCTGCTGATCATGGGAGAGGAAGCGATGATTGGTCTCCTTGATCTGGCAGAACCCGGGTCCGGTTGGCGTGATTTTTCAGATATGACAATTAGCGCGGGTCATAGGGTTGAGACCGATCGGAATAAAGATCTTTCCAAATCCACTTCTTCCGACCATAGGTTGAATAGAACGAGTAAGTCATCCCCTGCGCCGGTTACCATTTATGACAGCGTCTTGCTGCCAAATAAACATCAGGTTTTGTCGGTCGGAAGCAGAGGTTTCATCTGCCGGATCAATTGTGATAGTGAATCCGACGAAAAAAGTCAAATTTGTACTATCAACGCAACAGACATATTACATATGGATACTCTCAAACACTCCCGGCTGGATCTCTTTGACCGTCAGTTTATGACTTTTAATGGCAAGACCTATAAACTAAACCCCTTGGGTGAGGGATATTCCGGAAAAATCGATCAGGATCCCCGTTTTAATACCGATCAATTTGATTGCCAGACAGCGATTGAGCATGCCCTGGCTTTAGCGATAGCAGATCCATCACCTGACCAGGTCATACCGGTGCTGGATAACATCCGCTATGAAGCCGGTCAGGTCTCCTTCTGGACCCGCAATCACTTTTTTGTGCCAGACTGGATCCCCTATAATTCATGGATCATTGAAGACATCACCTCAAGCCTGGCCGATACCCTGGCCATAAAACTTACCCGTGTCATTGGTCGACAGAAATTTTTAGGTTATTATGATATTAAAAACCCTCATTTAAAAGATGAGAAAATATCCACATATGTCATACCACTGGAATATATACATCTGCTGAAAGATAAAATTAAAACCGGCATGATCGTCGCCTTTATTGGAAAGAGTAAAAAACTTAACTGGCTTTTTACGATACATACAGGCAGTCTTTTTTGGCAGGAGGAAAATTTATTCCTACGACACGCCAGTTCAACCGCTAAAAAAGTGGTAGAAGAGGATTTTTTTGATTATCTGGACAGGGGGAAAAAGAGAATTCTGGGTATAAAACTCCTCAAAATAATTGATTGAGACCGTGGAGCATGGTTTATTACTCATATTATTCTAATTTGATTAATTCATGAATCTAGATCTATCAAATGGCGATAGTAAAGTTTCCCCTTAGAAAAGGGGATTAAGGGGATGTAAAGCATTGAAATAAATTAAAATATTACGGTTAAAACAACCCCATAGCCCCCTTTATTGGGGTTGTTACAGTATCACTTTATTCGTGCCAATTTAGTTTTAAGCAGGATCTGTTTCCCCCTTGGAAAAGGGGGAATTTGATTTTGTTTATTCGAACAGATAATTACATATTTCTGTTATA
>CAZBBC010000233.1:0-4286 GCA_964489835.1 uncultured Calditrichota bacterium | reverse complement strand
AAAAAAGTCTAAAATATAAAAGACTTGTTCTATAATTCGTGTAATTCGTGGACTAGTTTTCTTTGTGTTTAAGTATACACCCGGAGAGTTGAATGCTTAACGTCAGCGTTATCGGTATCGGTTACTGGGGTCCCAATATGGTCCGCAATTTTTTTGCCCATCCGGGGACGACTGTCAGAGCCTGTTGTGACTTAAAAAACGACCGGCTTACAAGGATCCGGCGGACCTATCCTGCGCTGGAGATCTCCAATGATTACCGGGATATCATTAAGGATCCGAAAACCGACCTGGTTGCCATCTGTACCCCGGTGGGGACCCATTTTGAAATCGCCAAAGCAGTCCTTCTGGCCGGTAAACATGTGCTGATCGAAAAACCGATGACCGCAAGCGGTCAGCAGGCGGAAGAACTGATCAATCTGGCCGGGCAGAAAAATTTGCAGATCTTTGTCGATCATACTTTTATTTTTACCGGGGCGGTAAAGAAAATGAAAGAAGTGATCCGGTCGGGAGATATGGGTGAGTTGTATTATTTTGATTCCGTTCGCGTTAATCTGGGTTTATTTCAACATGATGTCAATGTGATCTGGGACCTGGCGCCGCATGATATTTCGATCATGGATTATTTGCTCGATGAAGATCCCCAATATGTGGTCGCCACCGGTGCCGATCATCTCGGAAACGGATTGGAAGATGTTGCCTATATGACGGTCTATTATCCCAACAATCTGATCGCTCATGTCCATATCAACTGGCTTTCGCCGGTAAAGATCCGGCAGACCCTGCTGGCCGGCAGTAAAAAAATGATCGTTTGGGATGATAATCAACCCAGTGAAAAAATAAAGATCTACGACCGCGGGATCGATGTCATAAAAACAGAAGACCAGATCTATAATACCTTGATACAATACCGCACCGGTGATATGCACTGTCCCAGGATCGACACCACCGAAGCCCTGGCAGCCGAAGTTCAGCATATTGTGGACTGTCTGGAGGGAAATGACCAGCCGCTGGTCGGCGGCCCGGCCGGGCAGATGGTCGTACGCATTCTGGAAGCCGCTCAGGAATCGGTGAAAAATAAAGGCAAATCAGTCAAGATTTGATAAGCCAATTATCGTCATTGCGAGTCCCGACGTGTCGGGAAAGCAATCTTAAATAAATAAAAAATGACATGAATATTCCTCTGATTGATCTGAAAGTACAATACCGGGCCCTGAAATCCGAAGTGGATGCGGCCATACAGGACGTGATCGACAACACCGCGTTTGTCATGGGTCCCCACCTGCGGGCCTTTGAAGAAGATTTTGCCAGATTTCTGGATTTAAAATACGTCATCGGGACCAACAGCGGTACCTCGGCCATGGCCGGTGCCCTGATCGCTTTTCAGGAATCGGACAAGGCCCGCTGGCCGAAAGGGGAATGGGAGGCGGTTATTCCGGCCAATACCTTTTTTGCCACCGCCGAAGCGGTAATCCAGGCCGGCGGCCGTCCGCGGTTTGCCGACGTCGATGAAAAAACATATAATATGACCGCGGAAACGGTCGCGGCGGCAATAACCGCCAATACACGCGTGATCATTCCCGTGCATCTCTACGGCCAGCCCGCCCCGATGGATGAGATCATGGAACTCGCTCAAAAACATGAACTGTTGATCCTGGAAGATTGTGCCCAGGCCCACGGGGCCCGTTATAAAAGCAGGGGAGAATGGAAAAATGTCGGAACCTTTGGCCGGGCGGCAGGATTCAGTTTTTACCCGGGAAAAAATCTGGGCGCTTACGGGGATGCCGGGGCGGTGGGTACCAATGAGGAATCGATCGCCCGCTATATCCGCATGTACCGCGATCACGGTTCCGATAAAAAATATGAACATCTATTCATCGGCAGTAACGATCGTATGGATAGTCTCCAGGCAGCCGTATTGCAGGTAAAACTGCGCTACCTGGCGGAATGGAATAAAAAACGGACGGAGAAGGCGGTGCTATATTCACAGTATTTTAAAGGAGTGGAAGAAGTGATCCTGCCTTCTGTCCCCGAATATGCCCGGCCAGCCTGGCATCTGTTTGTGATCCGTGTCCCCGACCATCTCGGTATGCAGAAATATTTGCAGGAAAACGGTATCGGTTGCGGTTTCCATTATAAATATCCGTTGCATCTGCAGCCGGCGTTCAGCACGGCCGGATACAAAAGGGGAAACTTCCCGGTCACCGAAAAAGTGATGAACGAGATCATCTCCCTGCCCATGTACCCGGAACTGAGCGAAGATCAGATCCGGTATGTGGTGGAAACGGTCAAAGTATTTTTAAGAAAAAAGAAATAAGACAAACGACAAATTAATGTAGAATATAATGAAGGAATGTTATACTTCTGACCTTTTAATCACTTTTAACTTCAGTCACTTGCGGTTTACCGCGCCGTGGATATAGTATAAAAAATACTGGTCGATAGTCAATTAATTTTTGCACGCACGGTCTCGTTGATGGACCAATTCGTGGTTAAATGCCAAAATCGAAAATCTCTTGCTAAAAGGATACACTTTGTTTATTTTTAATGCGAAAATATTCGCAACGAAAATATTCGCAACGAAAATATTCGCAACGATAAAAATCGCAGGATATGAAAAATCCATTTAAATTTGGCAGTGTGGTTGATGCACCTTATTTCATCAATCGCCTTGAAGAAATAAGGAAAGTAAAATCCATTTTGGTGAGTGAAAATCATCTTATCATCATAAGTCCCCGACGCTTCGGTAAAACAAGTCTGACAACTTAGATCATCCATCCAGTATCATAAAAATATTAATTACGTATTCCTCGGAAGTCAGGAATCATTAATGAGGGATATTTTTGAAAAGAAAAAATCACCTTTTTATCATTATGGTTTGCTAATAAAAACTGTTTCCGGCTATGAAATTGACGATCCGTTGTTCAGAAAATGGTTAATGAACAGAAGAATGACTTAGGATCTATGATTTATAATTGACAAATATACATTTATGATATACATTTGGTGTATATAAAAAGGATATACATTATGAAAACAATTTCATTGAAAATAGAGGATTCTATCTTTGGAGAAACAGAAAGACTCCTTAATGTAATAAGAAAACCCCGAAACCGGTATATTAACGAAGCATTGGATAACTATAACAAACTCCAAAAACGGTTGATAATGGAAAAAAAGTTGATGAAGGAATCTGAATTAGTTGGTGAGGATTCAATGTCGGTGCTGAAAGAATTTGAGAATATTGACGATGAAAGTTAAGCAATTTGAAATATGGCTTGCGGACTTAAATCCACAGATCGGAACAGAAGCAGGTAAAACAAGGCCGGTTGTTATTTTACAAACAGATCTATTAAATCAGATTGTACATCCATCTACCGTTATTTGTCCGCTTACAACGAATGTCATCGATCAATCAGACGTTTTAAGAGTACATCTGAAAAAGGGAGAAGCTAATATTCAGGAAAATTGTGATATTATGATTGATCAGATCCGGGCCATAGACAACAAACGATTAATTAAAAAAATTGGTATTCTACCGGATCGTTTAATGGGTAAGGTAAAGGAAAGTGTTACTATTGTTTTAGATCTTTTTTAAAGTCGATTCTTCTCGAAATACTCTGGTCAGAATTGACAAAAAGCAGAGAAAATATTGAAGTATTACTGGCCTTGAGCAAAGAAGAAACAACTATCTATTCATCGCTGGATGTGAAAAAAATAAATGTTGCCCGGGTACTGAATCGTCTCATAAACCGTGGACTCGTCATTAAAGAGGGTAAACAGTATTCCTTAACAGATCCCTTGTTTAAGTATTGGATAAAAAGAATAATCCTCGGTATAGATAAGACAGAATGTGTATGATACACTTCCTGTCTTCAGGACAGGCTCCGATCGCAAAGAATTTATTTAAATTACGAATTACGAGTTCCCAATCACCAATTCTAAATTGAAATTTATTTTGTATTTTGTATTAATTATTTTTTAAATTGACCGTTGGTCTTGGAGAGGTGGCCGAGTCGGCTGAAGGCGCTCGCCTGCTAAGTGAGTATAGGACAAAATCCTATCGTGGGTTCGAATCCCACCCTCTCCGCCAGAAACAATCCAAAATCCAAAATCCAAAATCTAAAAGACAAAACAATGTCCGCACAGATTTTGGATTTTTTCTTTTGGAGTTTGGATTATTCATTTCCACGTTCAGATATTTACATTTCGCCCTTACAGGGCTTTAATTTGCGTGGTTCCTTCTAACCCGGCGCTTCGCACCGGGCTACAAATATCTAATCCCTACG
>CAZBBC010000232.1:0-4337 GCA_964489835.1 uncultured Calditrichota bacterium | reverse complement strand
TAGATTTATCAAATAGCGACAATAAAGTTTCCCCTTAAAAAAGGGGACTAAGGGGTTGTAAAACATTGATATAATTTAAAATAGTACGTTTAAAACAACCCCCTAACCCCCTTTAATAAGGGGGAATTAAATTATTAATTATATGTTACTTATACGCTTAATCAAAAATTTTTATGAATTAATCAGGTTAAATATTTACTCTGCGTACTCTGTGGTTATTTTTTACACTACCAGAAACATTAAAAGGACGGATATATGGAATACTTTAAATTAACTTTAGACTGGGCTTCTATTGCCGTTATTCCGGTAATACTGCTTCTTTTTCTCGGGATGGCTTACTATAAAAAAGTTAAGGTATATGAGCAATTTGTGGAAGGAGCCAAAGAAGGCTTCCAGATTGGCGTAAAGATCATTCCTTATTTGGTGGCCATGCTGGTGGCCATTGCCATGTTCCGGGCCAGTGGTGCCCTCGATATTTTGACATATGTGATGAAACCGTTGACAGACTTGATCGGAATGCCGTCCGAGGTGCTGCCGATGGCCTTGATGAGACCATTATCGGGTAGCGGTTCTCTGGGAGTGATGACCGACCTGATGAAAACCCACGGGGCAGATTCTCTGATAGGATTTATGTCATCGACCATGTTCGGAAGTACAGAAACCACTTTCTATGTGGTGGCGGTTTATTTTGGTGCCGTCAATATCCAGAGAACGCGGTATGCTCTGCCGGCCGGTCTGGTTGCTGATGCGGCAGGGCTCTTGGCAGCAACGTTTATTTGTACAGCTCTGTTTTGACCCTCCCCCAGCCCCTCCCTGTCCGGCTTTGCCGGATAGGGAGGGGTGTCGAGCGTAGCGAGACGGGGTGGGTCATTGCACGAGATGGATTAATGTAATAAACGTGCATAAACCAATACGCCATCCTCGTAGAGGATAAATTAATGTAACAGAACATGCATAATCAATATCCCATCCTTGTAGAGGATGCATTATTGACGGTATTTAAAATAGAATATAATGAAAAATGTTTATTTAAATTTTTTGATTATGTTCCGCAAGACATGTCGGCGCTTGTATAACGTCCGCAATTATGAATCCTCTACGAGGATTATATGTTTTTGGGTTACGATTTTTTTTCTACAAAAATAAAACCTCTGCGAGGTTAAGAATTTAATCACTGATTCATAAAGTTAAGGTTCGTTGATGGAAGAGATTAAGGGTTTGTTGATCAATTTGGACGGAGTTGTACTTAATGACACTGTCTTAATGGAAGGAGCGGCGGAGAGTATCCGCTGGATTCAGGGGAAAAAAATACCGTATCGCTTTATCACCAATACAAAAATGAAGAGTCGTCAGACGGTATGTCAAGAACTAAATACATTCGGAGTTTCTTTAAAAAAAGAGGATATATTTTCTGCCGTTTATGCTGCGGTTGTATATATACGAAAGTCCGGTAAGAATAAATGTCATCTATTATTAACGGAAGATGCCAAACAGGAATTTGACGGTTTTAATCTGCAGGAAAAAAACCCGGATTTTGTGGTTATCGGTGATCTAGGAAAAAATCTTAACTTCGAGCTAATGAACACGGCTCTGCGTATGCTCTTCTCCGGTGCCGAATTACTTGCTTTGCAAAAGAATCCTTATTTGGTCTCTGATCAGGGATATACCCTTGATACCGGTGCTGTCGTGGCAATGTTGGAATTTTCCTCCGGTAAGAAGGGTCAGATCATGGGAAAGCCATCGCCGCACTTTTTTGCTCTCGCTCTGGATGACTTGAATCTTTCACCGGAAAATGTGGTCATGGTCGGTGATGATATTGAATCTGATATTCAGGGCGCACAGCGGATAGGTATACGGGGAGTATTGGTAAAAACGGGGAAATTTTTACCCTCCGATTTGCAGAGAGATATTGTAAAGCCTTGGCGTGTTATAGGAAGTATCCGAGAACTGGAAAGTATATTTAATCCTGAAAATCCATCCCTGTAATTTAGCGGTCTTCGTGTTTTTTTTATTTAAAACCAGGGAAATTTACCAAACCTGCCAAATGGAAATACCTTCCGTAGTTTTCATCCTGCAGCCTTGCAATAGATACGATATTCACTTACATTTTTCCAGGTTGGAGGCAAATGATGTTCAAATATATCTTTCATTTAATTTTTATCGTAACAATTGCATCGGCGCAGCCTCGTCTTCTGGAATTGGGCCGTTTTGGAGGAACAGGCTCCGCACCGGGCTGCTTTAAAAATCCTTCAGCAATAGATCTCTCAAATGACGGACAGCTCTATATTTGTGACCGGGGTAATCAGCAGATTCAGGTTTTTGATATGCATGGGAAATTCCTGATGAATTTTGGAGGTTTCGGCTGGGAAAAGGAAAAGTTTGATGGCCCAGTAGACATTTGGGCCCGCTCAACAATCAATATTTATGTGGCAGATTATAATAACCAGCGGGTGCAAAGATTTGATAAAGATTTTAATTATCTCAGCTCAAAATATTCAAACTCCGGTGCTGAAGAGCGGTTTCAGTTCCGCGAGGTTCTGAGTGTTGCCTACTCTCCGCAGGGAGATCTTTTTTTGCTGGATGGAGGAGAAAATAAAATACTTAAATTTAATAATCAGGACCAGGGAGATGCTGCGTTTGGATATTACGAATCCGGTGCCGGTGAACTAACGGGACCAGTACAATTGGAACTTTCCTCCGATCACCGGGTTATAGTCTCTGATTCTGAAGGGGAAGCCATCTTTGTATATGATTACTTCGGAACCTTTTTATTTCGGATCCAACATAGTGATTTTAAACAACCTTCAGGTATTGCTCAAAATAATAACCGGATATATGTTGCTGATCCGGAAAATAAAAGTATTTTTGAATTTACAGTCAGTGGAAAGTATCTGGGTCAATACCATCAGGTATCGGGCGTACCACTGTCGGCCCCGGTAGATCTGTGTATTTTTCAGAATGAGAAGCAAATCCGATTTTATATCATCGACGGGGATGAAGTTATCATTGCAGAAAGAGTAACCGGCACCCCCGAGGAGTAGATATAATTTGCAGTTTCGATGTCTCCTTTTATTACTGGTTTACTTCCTCATCAGTCAAAGTTCCGCCCAGGATAAATATGCTTATCACCCCTGGCAAATCGATACCCTGATCATCGCCGAAAATTCTCTCGCCGATTTTTCTTTTCCTGAAAATCATCGAGTGATCGACCAGTCTATTCGGATTTTATTAAATAACAGAGAACTTGAACGTTTACTTGAGTATCGTTTTCAATCCTCCGAAAATCAGATATTTTTTTATACGAATATTCAGGGCGGAGATTCTTTAAGGATTTCCTATCAAATTCTTCCTGTTCTCCTCCATAAAAAATATACATTTTTCCAACTGGATACGTTGGCCACATTTGCTGATAGTACGGACAGTGTCTCGATTATTAGACCTGTGTTTGAAAATCCGTTTGCCGCTGGTGTTGGAGGTAACTTGAAACGCAGTGGCAGTATTGTCAGAGGCGTAAATATCGGCAGTAATAAAGACCTGACCTTAAATTCGGGTTTGAATCTGCAATTGTCGGGAAATCTCACCGATGATCTGGAAATTGTTGCAGCCCTGACCGATGCTTCAACCCCGATCCAACCGGAAGGGAATACCCAGACCTTACGCGAAATCGATCAGGTGTTCATTAAATTTAACAGTCCCTGGGTAAAAGGTGTTCTTGGCGATTTCAACCTGAAGTACAGCGGTACACAATACGGTTCATTTTCCCGAAAATTGCAGGGTATCAGCCTGACCGGAAATTACAAGGGTTTTGAATTGGGCGGCAGCGTTGCTTCCACCCGGGGATTCTTCAACTTTATGACTCTGATCGGTCATGAGGGGAACCAGGGACCTTATCAACTTCTCGGCAAAAATAAGGAAAAAGAAATTATTGTATTGGCCGGAACAGAGCGGATATGGATCAACGCCGAAAAACTGGTTCGGGGGGAAAATAATGATTACGTCATCGAGTATGGTAACGGACAGATAATATTTACCAATAAACGGTTGATTACCAGTGAATCCCGAATTGAGGTTGATTTTGAATACTATCCGGCTGCACAAAAATATACGCGAAATGTTTATTCGAGCATTTCAAATGGCAGTTTTTTTAATAGAAAAATCAACTACCACGTATCCTACTATCACGAAGAGGATGATCCTGAAAAAATTCTGGAAGCTGAAGGGATCCTCTCTGAACAGGAAAAGAAGATTATTGAAGATGCGGGCGACGATCCCCTGAAAGGAGCTGTAGGCAGTGCTTTCCATGTCGGGGACAGTCTCGGTTTCTATTTGAAAGTGGA
>CAZBBC010000231.1:722-4422 GCA_964489835.1 uncultured Calditrichota bacterium | reverse complement strand
AGAACGGCCAGAAGCCGTCGCTCACCTGAAGGGTGAGCCCTAGGTCCTCTGTGGTTTTAATCCTGTTTTTCATTTTTTCATAGAAAATTTGACTCTACCTGATAATAAGACAATGCGCAATTAAGGGATATGATAATATCTTATTTGTTATAAAAATCATAAAATCCTTTTCCGGATTTATTGATTGTTTCTAGTGCCGGCGAGGGCTTAAACCGATTACCATAGTTTTCGGCAAAATTACTCAATGTATCAAAAATTTTTGAGATTTTTTCTGTATCTGCGTAAGTCAATAATCCACCACGAAAGGGAGCAAAACCAGTACCGAAAATCATACCCAGATCCACATCCTGTGGACGTGCCGCTATCTTTTCATCGAGACATCTTGCTGCTTCATTGATCATCGGATAGACCATACGAGCGACCAGTTCTTCATTACTCAATTGTTTCTTTTCTTTTATTTTTATATAAGAGGTTATCGAAGGATCATACACTCGTTTTTTACCATCATAGCGGTAAAACCCAACACCACTTTTTTTACCCAATCTGTTATCGCTAACCAGATTATCGAGCAGGTCTGATTCAGCCATACGATCGCCCATATTCTCAGCCAATATTCTAGCTACTTTACTGGCCACATCAATACCTACCTCATCAAACAGCTCGATGGGACCCATGGGCATCCCAAAATTTTCCATCATCCGATCGAGTGCCTCCGGTTTGTGTCCCTCTTCGAGAAGGGATATAGCTTCAACCATATAGGGTACAAGTAAGCGATTCACTAAAAAGCCCGGACCGTCACCGACAACAATCGGTGTTTTCCCCAATTGTTTGGCCAATTGAAAGGTGGTCGCGACAGTCTCATCACTGGTATGTTTCCCACGAATCACCTCTACCAGAGGCATTTGGTGAACGGGATTAAAGAAATGCATGCCAGCAAAACGTTGCGGATATTTAAAAGCAGCAGCCATATCATCGATCCTCAGGGAAGATGTATTCGAAACAACAATCGTCTGTTCGCTGATATAATTTTCCAGTTCACTGAACACTGATTTTTTAAGATCAAGTTTTTCGATGATTGCTTCCACAACAAAATCAACCGATTTAAATCCGGAATAATCAATGGTCCCTGTGATCTGACCAAGAATGTGTTGAAACTCTAATCTGGTAATCCGGCGCCGCTTTAATTTTCCTTTAAGTACATTCGCTGCCTGCTGATAAGCTTTAGCAACAGCATCATAATTGATATCTTTTACCCTCACCGGAATGTTTTTACTGGAAAAAAGTTGGGCGATACCGCCACCCATTACCCCGGCTCCAAGGGCAGCTGCTTTTGCAACAGGCTTTATGCGAATATCAGGATTATCCGTACCATTTTCTCTTTTTATCGCTTCTGTCCAGAAAAAGATCTTAATTAAATTCTTTGATATGGGAGATCCGATGAGATTACCAAATAATCTGGCTTCGATTTCTAATCCCTTGCGCAATGATTTTTTGTATCCGCGCTTAACAGCTTTAAGTGCTTCCAGGGGGGCCGGATAATGCCCCTTGGTTTTTTTAAGAACGGATTTTTTTGCCTGGCGGAAGACAATTGCCCGACCAATGGGATTTTTTTCCAGAATTATCGGTAAAAGGCCTTTTTGTTTCCTTCGGGAACGCGACCGGGCAAGAACATCGACACCATTAATAACATCTAAGGCAAAATTATAAGCGGTTTCTTTGACCTGTTCTTTAGGGATCAATTTGTCAGCAATACCATAACGATAAGCACGTTGCCCATCCAGGGTCCGGCCGGTTAATATAACGTCAAGACTGCGCTGTAGTCCGATAAGACGTGGTAATCGTTGCGAACCACCCCAGCCGGGGAAAATTCCGATATTGACTTCCGGCAAAGCGATCTTTGTATTTGTATTATCAGTGGCCAGACGATATGTACAGGCTAAAGACATCTCTGTACCACCTCCCATGCAGGCACCGTCAATGACAGCGATGGTGGGATAGGGGAGTGCAGCGATTTTGTTAAACACCTCATGTCCCTTGCGTGAAACCTGATAACCTGTCTCCGCATCATAGATATCAACAATTTCTTTGATATCGGCCCCGGCGACAAATATCCTTTTTTTGCCGGAAGTTATTAATAAACATTTAATATCTCTGTTTTGATGCAGGTCGTCTATCAATGAATTCAGTTCTTCCATGACCGGTGTGCTAAACTTATTCACTTTTTCATCGGGTAAATCAAAGGTGAGGAAACCAATATTGTTATCAAGTAATTCAAATTGAAAAGCATGGCTCATATAACTTTCCCTCCTGATAGGGGTTATAGTTTTTATCCGAAATGATTAAACCCGTTCCAGTATAAAAGCGGCACCCTGACCACCGCCAACACAGAGAGTTGCCAAACCCAGAGAAACATCTCTTCTTTTCATTTCCTTTAGGAGCGTAATGACCAACCTGGTAGCAGAAGAACCTACCGGATGCCCGAGAGCAATCGCTCCACCATTTACATTTAGAATATCTCTGTTAATCGGTCCGGCCGCTTTATCCCGATTTAAATATTTTTTTGTCAGCTCATCGGATTCAAATAACTGAAGATTGGCAAGTACCTGTGCGGCAAAAGCTTCGTTAATCTCGATCAATTGAATATCATTTAAACTAACCCCTCCTTTTTCCAGTGCGAAAGGTGTGGCGTAAGCAGGTCCCAGACCCATCCGTGAAGGATCAAGAGCGGCAAAAGCGAAAGAACGGATCCGGCCCATTGGTTCTATGCCGAGTTCTTTTGCCCGTTCTTCTGTCATGACCAGCACAACAGCCGCGCCATCTGTAATTTGGCTGGCATTACCGGCCGTAACTGTTCCGTTCTGCCGATCGAAAACCGCCCGCAATTTAGACAGTGCTTCCATATTTTGACCGGGTCTTATACCATTATCTTCATCCAGCATACGATCATATTTGGGTGGAATGGGAACCGGAACGATCTCTTCCTTTAAAAGACCTTCTTTAGTAGCTTTTTCCGCCTTATTATGACTGATCATCGCGAATTCATCCTGCGCCTGGCGGCTGATATTGAATTCTTTGGCCAGAATTTCAGCAGTTTCCCCCATATTTAACCCGCAATAGCCGTCGGTCAAACCAAGCTGAAGGCCGATGATCGGATTTAAGAAACTAAATTTAAATTTAAGAAAAACACCTAAACGTTGACCCATGGTTTTAGCTTTTGAGAGATATCCGAACCATTTCGTTGCTGCCTCATTAAAGAGAAGAGGAATCCGGCTCATAGATTCTGTACCGCCGGAAAGATAAATATCACCTTCACCGGCCTGAATTCGATAATAGGCATTTGCAATGGACTCCATTCCGCTGGCACAATTGCGCTGGACAGTAAAGGCCGGTACTTCCTGAGGGATACCGGCCTGTAATGCGATAATCCTGGCGACATTCGCTGCTTCCGGTGGCTGGGCGATATTACCGATAATCACTTCATTGATGAGATTCGGTGATATATTATTTCTCTCTAAGATTTCACGGGTAACAATCGCACCCAGATCGTGTGCTGGGATTTGCATGAAATCAGTCCAGGCTTTTACAAACGGGGTACGTAATCCATCGGCAATAACAACATTCTTCATAGTATCCCTCCTATTAAATGATAAACCATTATAAATCATCACACATTCAGGCTGACATACTTCTAATAAATGTT
>CAZBBC010000231.1:0-712 GCA_964489835.1 uncultured Calditrichota bacterium | reverse complement strand
TGCCAGTTTTGTTGTCCCATACACAGAGATAGGATTTGTTTCATCTGTTTCTGATAATTCTCCTGCGGTTTTTTTTAAATCATGAGATGACGGATTATCTAGCAAGATCCATTGTCTTGCCAGCTCATCAAGCGCGCCAAAAATAGCCAATTTCATCGTATAAATATCAATTTCCGGCCTAAACTGACCGGTCTTCTGACCTTCTTGAATAATGTTTCCGATCAGATTAAGGAAGTCAATGAATTTTTGATTATGGTAGTCTTTTAGAAATTTACTCGATTGGCGCAGTTCAACCTGAAATACTTCTGCCAGATCTTGATCTTCTTCGATCATCTTAAAGTAGAGATGAATAAATTTTCTAATTTTTTTATCTGCTTTTAATCTGGTATCCGAAAGAGATGAAAACCGTTGTAATATTTGTTCCATTTTTGATTCGAAGAGAGAAATAAGCAGATCATCTTTACTTTTAAAGTAGAGATAAATGGTACCGTCAGCCACACCTGCGCTTCTGGCCACATCGGCAACCTTAGCATTATAAAATCCCTTTTCGGCAAATACTTTGATCGCTGCATTAATGATCAGTTCTTTTTTATTGCGGTATCTGGCCATATCACCCAAAAATGAATGAATACTCATTCAATTTACAAATAAATTTATGATTTTCAATATATTTTTTTTGTGATTTAGATTACGATCCTTCAATAATAATTAT
>CAZBBC010000230.1:0-4462 GCA_964489835.1 uncultured Calditrichota bacterium | reverse complement strand
AAGGGGAGACTTAATTGTCGCCATATGATAGATCTAATATTCATGAATTAATCACATTAAATAAAATAAAATGCGAAGGGATATCTATGAAGATCCTGATCGATTCATTTTTATTTGTTTCAATTACTCGAAGCCGGATCCGCCAGTTCTTTGCTTCTCTGTATCAATTTGCCCTACCCTATTTCCTGGTGGGAATCATTCCGTTTCTTTTCTTCCCTACAACCACATTCGCCCAGCCTGATAAGATCGTCGTGCCTGAGATTCCGGGCATCGTCGTTACAGTCGGTGAATCGGTCCTGATCCCGGCTCAAAAATCGGCTCTGGCCTTTCAGTTCGAGGATGGCCGGATCGTCGTCGGAAATAAAGAACACTCAATGTGGTCCTATGATCGCGGGCATATCTGGCAAGAGGGGCCGGAAAGTCCCGGTGAAAAAGCTGCCATCGATTTGGGTAACGGCGAGATCCTCAGCATTGGGCGCAATTCTCACCGGCGTCCTGACGGCAAGTTTAATCTTCCCCAGCGCCGTTCACTGGACAACTGGAAAACCGTAAAAAAGGAAGACGCCGTGGTCGATATTCCCCGTGCTTCCTATACCGTCACTGGCAGCGGTGGCCGCGTCGATGGTTTTCTGTTCCACCACGGTATTCTCCGCCTGCCCAACGGTGACCTGATTGGTACCATGTACGGGAACTATGAGGGTGATGTGCTGTTATGTGATGGCTATCCCCCGGAACTGAGCCAGCGTAAATACCGGACCGTTGTGGTTTTCTCTAAAGACAAAGGTCGCACCTGGGGAAATCCGGTGCTCGTGGCCTACGACCGGATGCTGGGAAGAGGTATCCCCGATGATCACCTGATGGTCGGCAAAAGTATCCCCGTCAGCCGGGTCAGTATCACAACCATCGTTCCGGCGATCACACAGGAGGGCTTCCGCGAAGCGGATCTGGCCCAGGCCCCTAACGGCGATCTGATCTGTATGATGCGTTCCGGTGGACGCAATCCCGTCCCCGGCACAAACCTCTTCCCCACACCTCTTTATTGTTCCCGCTCCACTGATGGCGGACAAAACTGGACACCTCCGAAACAGATTGCCGATCGTGGCGTCTGTCCAAACCTGGTTACGATGCGTAATGGCATAATTGTCTGTACTTACAGCCGTCCGGGTAACTGGCTGATCTTTTCCGATGATAATGGCTTCTCCTGGAAGGGAGCCTTTCCGTTCGGTACCACCGGCAGTTATAACTACATTCTGGAAGTAGCACCGGACACGATACAGGTCTATCACGAGACAAAAGAAAATGGCCGGGAATTGGTACGGGGAACCTTTTTTTCTGTCAAAAAGAAGTGAGAGGTTCTGGTAAAGGTCTTTATATATCATTTCGAGTCGTATATAGACCTAGTTTAATAGATTCATAGCGCAGCACAAGGCTGCAAACAAATTTCAAATTACAAATGACAAAATCCAAATAATAACCAATTTCAAAAGCACCAATACCCAAATTTGTTTGACTGAATATTTGAATATTGTAATTTGGTATTTATTTGATATTTGTGATTTGTCATTTGTTATTTCAAAAACTTTGCTAAAATAACAAAGTTTTTGGCTACAATAGCATTGCGTAGCCTAAAGCTGCAAACAAAGAAAAAAAGAGACCGCAGGATCATATGATACGAGTCCTAAATAACCATAGATAACAAATACCGAATAGGAGGGAAGTTAAATGTCGCTATTATTAAAATATATTTTTTCTATCTCACTAATAATCTTAATGACTTTAAATTTAACCTTACAAGCACAAACGATGCCCCCTTCTCTTGAAGAATCGGCAAAGGAACCGATCAGGTATGTCGGTCAAAAACAAACCGACCCCCTTTATTATCACGGCGGATTGCAGCATGCGGTTGGTGTTCACCGCTATCAGGTTTTGCGCGCCAACAGGGAACATCCACCGGAAATCGGCAGTCAAAGCGGCTGGACTTACAATCATCAACCCTATTTATGCTACTGGAACGACCGTTTCTACCTGCAATATCTGAGTAATCAATATACCGAACACCTGCAACCGGGACGCACCCTGTTAATGAACTCTTCCGACGGCTGTGATTGGTCCAACCCCGAGATTATATTTCCCGAATATTCCTTACCGGAAATCAAATACCTTAATCCCGAGAGCGGTGAAACAGTTATTATTCCTGAGGGGACTAAATCTATCATGCATCAGCGTATGGGGTTTTATATAGCCAAAGATAACCGGCTGCTGACGCTGGCTTTTTACAGTTTCTGTCCAAATCCCCGCGTCGGACCTAATAAGGGGCAGGGTTTAGGCAGGGTGGTTCGTGAGATTTACGACGACGGCAGTTATGGACCCATATATTTTATCCGCTATAACCGTCATGCCGGTTGGGATGAAAACAACACCACTTATCCATTTTATAAAAAAAGTCCTGACAAAGGATTTATTCGCGCCTGTGATGAACTTTTGCAAGATAAACTTATGACCTTGCAATGGTGGGAAGAGGACCGTGCCGAAGATGGTTTTTTTACCATAGAAACCGGAGAATATGAGCCGAAAGCATTTAATTATTATCGCCGGCCGGATGGCGTGCTGGTGGGTATTTGGAAACATCAACTGACTGCACTCAGTGACGATGAAGGAAAATCTTGGACCGCTTTCTCTTTTAACAAATCGTTAAAAACCTGCGGGGCAAAAACCTGGGGGCAAAAAACAGAAGATGGGAAGTATGCCCTGGTCTACAACCATTCTGCAACCAGGCGTAACCGCTGGCCTCTGGTCGTGATGACCAGTAACGACGGCTATAAATTCGATAATATGCTATGTCTTCATGGCGAAGTGCCGCCCATGCGTCATTATGGCTGGGCCAAAAATCAGGGACCGCAATATATCCGAGGCATTTTTGAAGGTAACGGAAATCCACCCGGCACCTATATATGGCTTACCTATAGCGTGAATAAAGAAGATATATGGGTCAACCGTACCCATGTACCTATAACCGGTGTTGTTTCTCAGCATGTGAATCAGAACTTTCAATCCATTGATTCTGAATCTGACCTGGAATGGTGGAATCTGTATAATCCGCAATGGGCTCCGGTAAGTGTTGTTACCGTCCCGGGCAGTGATAATAAGGTTTTGCAGCTAAGCGATGAGGAACCTTACGACTATGCCTGTGCCGAAAGGGCCTTTCCTCCAAGCAATAAAGCAACCATTGAATTCAGCTTAATGGTGAGAAGACAGGGCAAGGATATTCTCGAGTTTGAATTGCATAACGAAAAAGGTCAGAGAGCCTTGCGTTTGCGCTTTGATGTCAGACTGGATGGCCTCAATTTTGATCTGGGTGGTGTGGAACCGGTACCGCTGTCTTTTCAGATGAATCGCTGGTACGAAGTAAAACTAGTCTTTGATTGCAGTAAAAGCAAATACGATTTCTGGTTAAACGGTAAAAAAAGCAGGGAGAACATCGAGTTTGATATTGAAGTGCCAACGCTGGAACGGATGGTTTTTCGCACCGGCAGTTGGCGGTCCGATGTGCGCCAGTTTCTGCTCAAAGGGCAGCCCAGCGGTCCGGGAATGGATACCGAGAATCTGGCCGCGGCCGGTGAAAAAGTGGCCAGGAGTGTTTTCTGGCTTGATCAGGTAAAAACTAGCAGTCAGTAATTAACCAGGGGATTTTTAAATTACGATGCATTTAATATTTTTATTTTAGAACTCGAAACACACAGAGAGCACGAAGATTTTTATTGATTTATTATATATTCATGATTTTCCCCCATAGGAGTGACTTCAGGAGTGCACTTCATGGTCAAATGAATATTTATAATCCAGTATAGATCATGAGAAATCTTAAATGAGTAAAAATAACAATTCCCAGAAAATCTCCTACCTGTGGTTAATTGGTGGGTTCAGCCAAAGATTATGATGTAGCTTTTAAAGGACAAGAATAATATCAACTTACTCCAGCGGACGCTTTCACGCACGGAATGATTTACAATGGAAGTTAAATTACAAAAGTGCCGCTGAGTTCGAGGACGTTAGGTTTTCGACCTGCTCATCAAAAGTAGACACTCTTCTGTAATTAGATTATCTTTAGAAGAGGAGGTTACTTATGGCCAAGAAGAAAGTATAATAATACACAGAAAAATTTTGAAGAGAAGAGAAAAAAATTATTTATGGCAATCGTTATTTTAACTCAATCTGAGAAGAAGCGCCTGTTGGATATGTTCATACAACTCAACAAGCTTGGTAAACAGTATCCTTTGGCGCGGGAAGAGGCGATGACTGCCCTCAGATGTCTTAAGGCAATCCATTCAAATGCTATTGAAGATAAGAGGGTTGACCGCATATTTTTACAAGTCCTGCTACACAATGCAGGAATAGCAGAAAAATCGAACATTTCTGCTGAGTATGAGAAGGCTTCAGTTGAACTCAGAGGTCAGGATTCTAT
>CAZBBC010000229.1:0-4541 GCA_964489835.1 uncultured Calditrichota bacterium | reverse complement strand
CCCTAAAGTCCCTCTCTTTCCAAGAGAGGGATTTAGGGTGAGTTCTTTAAATCAAGTCTTTATGTTTATTTAATCTCTAAACCATTTGATGTTCCAGTGATAATTGCTAATGATTAAATTTTTAACCGGACGCTCATGATTATCAATATTTAATTAATTGAAAGGATGCATTATGAATCGTAAACTTTTTATTTCTATCCTCATTGTATTTGTCTCGTTCTTTCAGTATCACTGTGCTCCCTCGTTGCGCAGTGCAAAAATTCAACCCGGATTTTCAGTGGATGGGGTGGCACTGGGCACCATGTTTACGGCCACAGCCACCGATGAAGAAGGAAATGATGTTGATAGCGATACGGAGTTGGGAAATCCGATACCGTTTGATATAAAGTTCAGATATGGGTGGGAAAGAAAGGAAAATTTTGGTTTTGAATTAACCGGTGGTTTAGACGGGCAAATGGGTGCGTATTTAGAACTACCCGGTACCGAAGCATTTCACTGGGGCATAGGTGCTGAAACCAATCTGTGGATCTTGGCTGCATCCAGTAATCTGGAGGATAATGAAGACCAAGTAGGTAAATTTATTAGTGAGCACAATTATCAAGCATTCTTAATGGCCGGTCTTATTCTTAGTCCGAAGGTTGAAATTTCAGCGGGAATAAAATACCAACCATGGTTAAAGACTATTTTAGAAGATGTTCCCAAAGAAGAGATCGATGTTACTGGCACGCTTCCCGTGAGCTATTTGATCGATGGAAGATTTATGTTTGCTGAGCATTGGGGAATTATGACCGGTGCTGAATTATATCATCTTAGTTTTGAGGGTAATAATAAAGAAGAGGCATCAATGACCGGGGGTTATATTTATCTCGGAATTACCTACCGGTAGACAAGCATATCGATTCTTTGGTGAATACCGTCACAATAGACGGAAGTTACAATAATAGGCGATGGCCATTGATCAGGAAAAATTAAATGAATAATTTAAATTTGATCGCCGTAATCTAAGTGTAAAATTCGATAATCCTGCTCTAAAAGAAATCCTTTTTTAAAAACCCTAAAGATTGTTGTAAGGAGGTTTCGTGTCGAATCTAAATCCTGATGTGTTAAAAATAGATCCTGAAGCGGAATTGGAGAAACTATCCAGGTTTGTAATGAACCAGGTTTCGGTTGTTTTTCGCAGAAAAGGTGTTATCGTTGGATTGAGTGGTGGTATCGACTCAGCATGCATGGTATCTATCGCCGTACATGCCGTTGGAAAAGAGAAAGTCGTTGGTCTTGTTCTCCCGGAAAGAGAGTCTAATCCAATCAGCAGTGAATTTGCAATAAAACATGCCCAATCCTTGGGAATAGAATATCGTGAAATTGATATTACACCCACCGTTCAAAGTGTTGTCGATTACAGTGCGAGAGACGAGTTTATACAAAACCTGGTACCTGAATATAAACCGGGTTATAAATACAACATAACACTTCCGGCTGATCTCCTGGAACGAAGTTCTTTCAGTTTTTATAATCTTCAGGTTCAGATGCCCGATGGAGAAATAAAAAAGAAACGACTGAGTTTGGATGAATTCAGAACCATTACATCATTTGCCAATATTAAAATCAGAGCGCGGATGCTGCACCTCTATGCTGAGGCAGAACGACGGAGCCTGATTGTTGCCGGAACGACTAACCGAACAGAGTATATATTAGGTGATTTCTGTAAATATGGTGATGGCGGTACTGATATCGAACCATTATCCTATCTATACAAGAATCAAATATATCAATTGGCTGATTATCTCAAAATAATTCCAGAAATCATCAATCGCCAACCCAGTCCGGATACGTTTAGTCTTCCCGTAAGCGACCAGGAATTCTTTTTCAGAATTCCATTTGACAAGTTGGATTTTCTTCTATATGCCTGGGAGAACAAAACTTCAACCGAAGAAACGGCTAAATTATTGGATCTTCCTGAAGAGGCCGTTGACAGGGCTTATAAGGATTTTACTTCAAAACACCTTGCAACCGCGCATTTACGTCAAATGCCTTTTACTTTGGAGTGAAAACCTTTATAGAGGAAAAAACTGATTGAAATTGATCCAAAAAACCATTCAGAACCATTACCCGGCAAAAGATTATCATAGCGTATATTTTGATGAAATACTGACAGCCTTTGCAGAAGGATAGAATAAACAATGATATAAAATAGTGTTATTATTTAATGAGCTTGATTAAATCATAAAAATTTATATTTAAGCGTATAAGTAACATATAATCAATAATTTAATTCCCCCTTATTAAAGGGGGTTAGGGGGTTGTTTTAAACGTAATCTTTTAAAATATGTCAATGATTTACATCCCCTTAGTCCCCTTTTTTTAGGGGAAACTTTGTTGTCGCTATTTGATAAATCCAAAATTCATGATAATTCAGGTTAGTAATAAAATAATATCAGACTTGGATGACTTTTTAAAAATACTCAAGCGTGTCCGGTTAAAAAAATGATTCAATTAAGAATTAAAACTCATCCCCCAACCCCTTCTCTTATAAGAGAAGGGGAGCAAAATAGGATATATTCTTCCAAATGTTTCCCCCTCTCCTCTCAGGAGAGGGGGCCAGGGGGTGAGGTTGGAGCCAAAATCCATAATTTACATACTCATCCCCAAACCTACGTCTAAGCCGCATCTTCGACCTTCTCTTGAAAAGAGAAGGGGCTCCCTAAAGTCCCTCTCTTTCCAAGAGAGGGATTTAGGGTGAGTTCTTTTAATCAAGTCTCTATGTTTATTAAATCTCTAAACCATTTGAAATTGCGGTGATAATTTAAATTGATTTAGAGTTTTAACCAGACATTAAAGATTAGTGTTGATTTAAAAAAACTTTCAGCAGCAACATTATCTTCAGAGATATTATAACAGAGATAGGAATGTGAAATGATCAGAAAAAGTTTACCCACTGTCGCAAACCGATTAGTGCTGATAGTAGTATTGGTATTAATCTTGAATCTAGTGGCAAATGCGGGAGACCAGCGTCCAAATATTGTATTGATCATGGCCGATGATCTGGGTTTTGAAACCCTGGGCTGTTATGGCGGTACCTCCTATCAAACACCAAATCTTAATGCTCTGGCAAAAACTGGGATTCGATTTAACCACTGTTACAGCACGCCGAAATGCACACCCTCACGGGTGAATATCATGACCGGTCGTTACGGATTTCGTACCGGACAGGAGTGGGGCTATATTCCACCGGACGAAATAACTTTCGGCCATGTTTTGAATGCTGCCGGTTATGCAACCGCTCTGTCCGGTAAATGGCAGATGTGTCTGCTCAAAGAAAATCCCATGCATATTAGACAGATGGGGTTCGATCAAAATTGTGTATTTGGCTGGCATGAAGGTCCCCGTTATCATGATCCTTTGATTTATGAAAATGGAAAAATCAGGAACGATGTGGCAGATCGCTACGGACCGGATGTATACTGTGAGTTTTTAATTGATTTTATTGAACAAAACAAAGATAAACCGTTTCTGGCTTACTACCCCATGACACTCGCTCATGATATCAGCAATGACTTTACGCCCTATCCCCCGACAGGTCCCGGCGGCCGCTATGAATCCTACAAAGAAATGGTCGAATATATGGATAGAATCGTTGGGCGGATCGTTGATGCTCTGGAAAGATTGAAAATCCGGGAAAAAACTCTGATTCTTTTCACCGGGGATAATGGTTCACCCATTGCATCTATCATAAGAATTGAGAATGATGAATTCATACGTGAACCGATATTCTCTAAAATGGGTGATAAAGTTATTCCCGGCGGGAAAGGAAAACTAACAGACGGGGGGACACATGTGCCCTTAATAGCCAATTGGCCGGGTACGGCGCCCGAGGGAGCCATTTGCGATGATCTGATCGATTTTAGTGACTTTTTACCAACACTCGCTGCGCTGGCGAACGCGGAACTACCCCAGAATGTTATCATTGACGGGAAAAGTTTTTCTCCCCAATTGCACGGTCAAAACGGAGATCCGAGAAAATGGATATATACAGAATTTGAGGGCAAAGCCTGGGTAAGAAATAAGCGTTGGAAATTGTATCGCCATGGATTGCTATATGATATCGAGACAGACCCGTTCGAAAAAGCTGCGATCACACCTGAAATGGATTCTGAAGAATCAATAGATGCAAGGGAGAACCTCCGTGTAATCCTAAATACTCTTAAATAATATAATTTATTGGTAATTTGCCCCGATAAAAACGTTGACCTCCGGTCAACGAATCGGGATGAAATCCTCCAGGATTTCAGAATTGGCGACTGGTTAAATATAGGTTCTGTGAGGGGTCTGATAGGCAAATTCGGTTAAAAATGGGACAAGTATTGAACCATAGAGACAATCCCCTTAATTTAGTTAAAATTTCATGGGTGTCCGGATAAATCGCTATTCAGTAGCAATTATCACCGGAATATCAATTTAATTAGAGATTTAACAAACATAGAGAATGGATTTAAAGAACTCACCCTAAATCCCTCTCTTGGAAAGAGAGGGACTTTAGGGAG
>CAZBBC010000228.1:0-4680 GCA_964489835.1 uncultured Calditrichota bacterium | reverse complement strand
AATGGCCAATGCTGTTGGGCTCGAGCAAACGAAGGGAATTTTAGTTTATCTGAATTTCAGAATACGACTGTCCGCGCAAACAGGCACATCTACAGAACTTACTATTTTATCATCCCAATTATATGATGTAAATGGTGATGCACTTGAGGCAGAGGTTGAACACGGCCTGATAAAAGTGTCCGATATTATTGTATATCCCAACCCGATTACGCCAAATGATGATGGATTTAATGATGTGGCAAATTTCGTTGTGCCGGATTCTATTGCGGGAAATGTTACGGTTAAATTATTCAGTATTTCCGGTAGTAAGGTGGCGGAAATATCAGAAGCAAACAATTCCACTCTTGTGTGGGACGGACGAAATGAAAACGGGCAACCGTTGAGACCGGGTCCATATATTTATATACTGGAATCAGAGAATAATACATTGTCAAAAGGAACGATTACAATCATGCGTTAATCTCTTCTGGTACAATTTTAAATTAAAACAAAGGTTTTTATGATGAAAACAACTTTTAAAGTGGCTTTACTTATTACGATCATGAGTATCACGCCGATAAAAGCGCAGTCATTAATCTCCCTTAACACCGCAAATTACACGTCACCGGATATTTCTTTTCATAATCCGGCGGCTATCGCTTATTTTCAAGACTACCATATTATGGTCAGTACACAGTTCTTACATACCGGGTTGGGGGACGAAAGTATGCAGAACAGCTTAATGAATTTAGCCTATCCCATTACTAAAAATTCTGCGATTGGGGCGCGTGTCCAATACTTTACCTCTAATATTTTCCAGCAGGGTGATTTTTCCCTGATATACAGCCAACGTTTTTTTAATGATATATTGACGGTCGGTCTGAATGCCAATTTATTAACCTATGGCTATGATCAGGATAATTTTTTTCTTTTTGATTTTAATGATCCTTTACTGGATGCCGGGACAAGCCAAAATGCATTTTCTTTTGGCGTAAGTCTTTTAACAAGGCCAATGTCAAACCTGCTGATAGGCTTTTCTGTGGACCATCTCAATGCACCGGATATCTCGTTAAGCAAGGATGGTTTTAAAAAAGAAAAGGTTCTAAATGTCGGATTTGCGTATCTGGACTGGTTATTTGTTCCCCAAATAGACATGCGACTGGAAGGAGATGAGATTGTTACCCAGGGTTCTTTAAGCAAAAAACTATATAACAATAATATTAATTTAAAAATCGGTTACAACATGTATCAGGAGGAAGGCAGCAGTATTTTTGCGGAATTGGATTTCTTACTTGGTGATCTGGGTATTATGTATAGCTTCAGGAACCAATTGGGTGCCTTATCTGATGTGGCCGGTGCCTCACATCAGATTGGATTGTTTTATACAAAAGGAAAAAGCATGTCTGCACCGGATATAATTTTGAGCAATATTGATTATGATTCACATCTGCCCGAATTGCAATTGATGGGAAAAGTGGTGAGCAAAAGTGGTCTGGATTATATCGAGATAAAGAATAATAATATTGTGCAGGAAAAAATCGAATGTGAAAGTAACACGATTACCAAAGATATTGCCAAAACAGTATTGTTACAACCGGGAGAGAATGAAATTGTTGTCCTCGCTTTTTCAGGAGACGTATCGCAACGCGAACGTATTCTGGTGGACTTTGATCCTTTACCACCGGTGATTGAAATAAAATCGATCCAAAATACACAGGTTGACGATGAAAATTATGTCTATGAAGTCGATGTTTCTGATTTGGTTGGATTGGGGAAAATACAAATTGTTTTTAATGATCAGCTCATAAAGACCTTTTCTTCCCTGAACAAACCATCAGAGAAAATTCAATTGCCTGTAACTTTAAATGCCGGTGAAAATAAATTTAAAATTATTGCTTCTAACCAATGGAAAAAAGTAGAACTTTCTTCTTTTGTTGTCTATAAATCAGCGGAGCTTCCGCCGGTATTGACTGTAGATTCTCCACACAAACCGGTTTCACCATCCAGTAGCGTAATCATTAATCTGGAATTAGAAAATAAAAAATACATCGAAGAAATCGTCATAAAGGTGAATGGCGAACAAATAGAAGTAATAAAAATAAAACCGAATACCAGAGGTGTAAAAGCGATTGAATCATCCATTCCGGTTTCGTACGATCCATTTTTATCAGGCACGGCCTCCAGAACGGTTGATCTGAAGTCGACGGAGAGTATGATTGAAGCGATTGCCTATGATGCCGCCGGTTTACCAAGAACGAGCAGTAAAATCTTAAAGATTTTATATAATCCCTATGAAAATCTCTTAAAATATAAAAAGAAAATTGCCATCATTATTGGTATCGATAGTTACCAATCGGATAAAATTTCTAAATTGGATTTAGCCGTCAGTGATGCCGAAACCGTTAAAAACTTATTGAATGATTACTATCAATTTGATGAGATCTACACATTATATAACGAAAAAGCGACCTTTAACGGAATCGCCAGAGAAATCTACAGTAAATTTAAAAACGCCGGTCCACAGGATTTAATCGTTTTATATTATGCCGGTCATGGTACCACGGTTGACGATCAGCTGGGCGGCGAATCCGGCTATCTTTTACCTTACGATTCCAATCTGGATAATGATTTAAATACCCTTTCAATGACAAACCTGAATCAAAAAGCGATACAATCTAGAGCAAAGGACATATTATTTATTATCGACGCCTGTTACAGTGGTCTGGGGCTGGTGTCCGTGCCACCCTTAAGTCAATATCCGACAGAAAAAATTGATTATGAAAAACTAAAGAATGAGAATAATAAAATATCAAGAAATATTATCACCGCCGGGGGTAAAAAACAGGAAGCGGTCGATGGTTTATTTACGCGATTTTTAAAAAACGGATTAATGGGAGCCGCGGATTATAATCATGATAATTATATCACATCAAATGAACTGGGCTATTATCTAAAATCCAATGTTGCCAAGGAAGCCAAAAAATATAAGATGGAACAAATCCCACAATTCGGCTCGATTATCAGTGATCGGGGAGAATTGGTATTTAGGAAAGATCATTGAAAAAGCAAGCTGGGGAGGTAGGTAATGATACTAGTCAAATGGTATCATATTACTATCGGATAGGAATTGGCAATTCGGAATTAGAAAGGAAATAATATTATGAAAACCGTACTGCAGATTAATATAATTATCATGTTAATCACAACACAATCTTTTAGTCAGGATTTTTGGCAACAGACCAGTGGTCCAACCGGAGGATATATTGAGGCGCTTGCTATCAATTCTGAGGGAGATATTTTCGCCGGAAACGCCGGCGGAGGGATATCCAGGTCAACAGATAGTGGTGCAACCTGGACGGAAGTATATTTCAATGCGAGATTTTCATCCGTGGAAAAACTGGCTATTAGTCCTGATGATGTTATTTTTGCGATTATTGATTATTATGTCTTTGGCAACAAAGTAGTTCGATCAGTGAACAATGGTGACAGTTGGACAGAGGTGTGTGATTTTCAATGGGCTGAAACAGGGTCTGACATTACAATCAATATTGTGGGTGATATCTTCATAGGTGCCGGCTCTATAGGAATAATTCGTTCAACAAACAACGGTGATGACTGGCTGGAAGTAAATAGTGGCTTGACGAACACAGAAGTTTACTCTCTTTGCACCAGTATAGGAGATACGGTCTTTGCCGGAACAAGTACCGGAATTTTCCGCTCAACAGATAACGGTGAAAATTGGACACCAACCGGTTTAACATTTACGACGGTAACATCAATTGCTATAACCCCCGATAACAATGTATTTGCCGTTACTGACCTGAGTGTCTTTCGCTCGTCAGATGGTGGAGAAAATTGGACTGATATGTTTATCGAAGCATCATGCCTGGCCATCAATTCTAATGGTGATATTTTTGCAGGGACGGGTAATTATTATTCAATGACGGGCGAAATAATATATCGTTCAACGAATACCGGAGAAAATTGGACGGAATTGAACACCGGTTTGACAAATGCTTTTATCAAAATTATAGCCATCAATCCCGATGATGAAATATTTGCCGGGACCAATAGTGGTGTATTTCATTCAATTAACAATGCTGAAAGTTGGACGGATGTGAATACAAATTTGATAAATACGACTATCGGGTCCATTGTCTTCAAAACTGATGGTACAATCTTTACAGTTGCATCAAGAAAACTATTTCGTTCGAATAATAATGGAGATATCTGGACGAAGGTAGATGCAGGGTCTTATGTAGGAGTAATTGCTATAAGTCCCAATGGTGATATTTTCGCGGAAATTGGTGGAGATGTAAACCGCTCGATAGATAACGGAGATAACTGGTTGCCAGCGGATACCGGCTTACCAGATGTTTCTGTTACAGACTTTGCATTTGATTCGAGTG
The DNA here is from genome assembly GCA_964489835.1 of uncultured Calditrichota bacterium. GTDB lineage: Bacteria > Calditrichota > Calditrichia > JAJRVZ01 > JAJRVZ01 > CAZBBC01. Next base: position 292 of record CAZBBC010000228.1, on the reverse strand, counting down.
GTAATATTTATGCCGCTACTATTTCCGGTGTGTTTCGTTCTACAAATAATGGTGATGATTGGACAAATTTGAATCTCGGAGCATCATGGATCGCCATAAATTCCAATGATGATATTTTTGCCGGAATCCATGGATTTGGTTTGTTTCGTTCTACTAATAACGGAGACACTTGGGTGCCGCTTGACATCGGTTCAACTGACAATTATGTTTTATCACTTGCTTTCAATCACAATGGCGATATTCTTGTAGGCGCTGAGAATGAAGGTATTTTTCGCTCTTCAGATAATGGGGA
>CAZBBC010000227.1:0-4741 GCA_964489835.1 uncultured Calditrichota bacterium | reverse complement strand
ATTATTGTTTTTATTTTACTAATGTTTGACGTTTCACATTTCACATTTTACGTTTCACAAATGACCTTGGTTAGTCTACTTCTGATGTGACTCCAATTTTCAATATTATTCACCGAAAATTTGAATCCGTAATATCATCTCAATATATTCTTTTAATCCATCTGGTTATATACAAGGAAAATATCGAATAAATCCAGAACTCCTGACTTATCGTAAATTAATCCGGTGCTATTAAAAATAACGCATAATCTGAACGACTATTCACATTGGATATTTATAGGCATTTATTTTAAATTTACGTTATTTCCTAATATTCATGAGACTTAGATCTATATTTGCTTTGATGGTACGATCATTGTGCTATTGAGAGGTATAGAGTTGAAAAGATCTATTCAAATGTTACTCATCATTTTGGTTTTTATAATAAACACATCCGCTCAGAACCAATCAGAAGTATACCCGGAAATTCCCCCTTCGGTTCTCTCAGATCATTTAAATGAGGCTGTCAAATCGATTGACCCCATGCAAAGCCGTCTTTTCAAAACGACGGATGTAAGAAAGCAGATAAATCTCGCTGGATTCTGGAATTTTGTTACGGATCCTGATCGCACCGGTGAAAAGAAGAATTATCAAAGTACATTTCCCATGCCTGAAACCCAATTATGGGTCCCTGGTACATGGAATTGTATACCCCGTTACTGGCAGTATCAAAATCCGGCATGGTATCAGCGAAAATTTTATGTGCCCGAAAAGGGCAATCTGCATATCCGGTTTGAGTCGGTATTTTATATGGCAAAAGTCTGGTTTGATGGGCAGTTACTTGGTGAACATGAAGGCGGCTATACTCCCTTTACTTTTGATATTCCCGATGTTAGTAAAGGAGATCATGAACTTATTGTTTGTGTTGATAACACGCTTGGTGATGAATCTCTACCTAAAGATGGTGTTGACTGGTTCCCCTTTGGTGGCATTTACCGGCCTGTTTATGCAGAACTGATAGCTGACAGATATATCGATAATTTTCATCTGGTTCTTTCGGAAATATCAGATAATAAAGCAACATTTATTGTAAAGGCCTATATTAAAAGTTTAAAAACTGGTTCAGATATAAAAGATATTTCGCTGTTTATAAATGGAAAGAATTGTTATTCAAAAAATCACGAATTTTCCGAAACAACTTCTTTGATACAATTTGAAATTACCATCGATAATCCACGGCTCTGGTCGCCTGAGACACCAAATCTTTATCTGGCCAGACTGGATTTAGGCAATGAAGAAGATGATCTGTATACACGTTTCGGTATAAGGGAATTTACATCAAAGGATTCTAAAATATTTTTAAACGGTGAACGATTCAAACTGATGGGCGCTAATCACCATGACGATCATCCCGATTGGGGATCGGCGCTTCCTCCACATATAATCCGGCAAGATATTGAAATCTATAAACGCATGCGTGCCAATGCTGCACGTGGACATTATCCACCGAGTGAAATGTTTATGGATTATTGTGATGAATATGGAATCGTATTTATGAACGAGGTGCCTTCATGGCAGTACAGACCTGAACAGATGGCAAATCCGGTTAATAAAGCAAAAATAAAAAAGCAGTATTTTGACATGGTTTATCGCGACATGAATCATCCGTCAATTATCAGCTGGAGTTTAGGAAATGAATGGAGAGAATTTGAGAAATCCTATAATGATATAAAAGAACTTGTTGACTATGCACGAACGGTTGATCAATCACATTTTATTACATTTATTGCATCGCGTGAGAAGGTAGACAGATCGTATGAGCTGATTGATATTATCTGCACGAACTGGTCAATTTATCAATGGTATTGGGATCCTACGTATAAATCTGAAAACCGGCCGGATGCCACTGTTTTAAATGAAGAGGTTGGAAAAGAAAGTATCAGAAGATTGAACAAACTACATGAACTATATCCCAATAAGCCCGTCATACTGACAGAGTTCGGAGGTTCCGGTTCACAGGCCGGGTGGCATAACTGGGGAAATGTTAAATGGAGTGAGGAGTACCAGGCAAGAAATGTCTGGGAATCGGGCCATTATGGCCTTGAAACCGATTGGATCTCAGGTGGATGTGTATGGCAGTTTTGTGATTCCAGGACCGCTCAGATTCGCATGCTTGGCCCAAGACTCAGAGGCTGGAATGTAAAAGGGGTCGTTGACAGTTATCGCCAACCCAAAATGGCTTTTTATAAATTACAGGAGTTGTTTGATAAATATCAGAAGAGATAGATTCTCCGGCATTGTTATTTTTTTACCATAGAGAACCAAGGGCTCACCTTTGGGTGAGCGACGGCCTCTGCCGTTCAAATTAGAACATATAAAAAGATTTAACCACGAAGCGCACGAAGCACACGAAGTTTTTAAATATTAATATAATCTTTATGTTAACAGCGCTCTATATAAAGAATAGTCAATATAAGATTTTCGTGAACTTCGTGGACTTCGTGGTTAATATTTAGATCAACACGGTATGCGACTCTAAAAACGCAAGCAGAATTTATAATTTAATCAGGCTAAAAAGGTTTTTTACTAATGCTAAAAATTAACACTCAAATCAAACCCGTCGATCTGATACCAAAATTGAAAAAATTCTGGCGCCTTTCCGGTGAAAAAATCCGCTTGATTGAAGATCATTATGATCCTGATAAAGGCTCGCCAGTGTTTACGGTAAATGGCCGCTATACCAACAGGGGCTGGACCGACTGGACCCAGGGTTTTCAGTTCGGTTCTTCCATTCTTCAGTTTGATGCCAGCGGTCAGAATGAATTTCTGGAAACCGGCAGACAAAACACGCTCAAGAAAATGGCCACTCATCTCACCCATACCGGGGTTCATGATCATGGATTTAACAATGTCAGTACCTACGGCAACCTGCTCCGCCTGATGATCGAAGGTAAAATTCCTTTGAATGAGTGGGAGAGGAATTTTTACGAATTAGCGCTTAAAGTATCCGGAACCGTACAGGCCAGCCGCTGGACCGATCTTAAAAACGGCGGATATATTTATTCTTTCAACGGACCGCATTCGCTTTTTGTAGATACTATCCGGTCCTGTCGGATCCTGATGCTGAGTTATAAATTAGGGCAAAGCCTGCTGGTCGAAAATGATTGGGAAATTTCCTTATTACACCGGGCTGTGCAACATCTGATGACCACCGCCAAATACGCGGTGTATTATGGCGAAGGACGCGATGCCTATGATGTCCGGGGAAGAACAGCCCACGAAAGTATCTTTAATATAAAAGATGGCAATTACCGCTGCCCCAATTCACAACAGGGATACAGCCCTTTTACGACCTGGACCCGGGGACTTTCCTGGGCGATGCTCGGTTTTGCTGAGGAACTGGAATTTATCGGTACCTTGGATGAGGAGGAATTGGCAGATATCGGTGGAAAAGAGTCTGTCATGGCAATACTGCTGAACGGTGCCCAGGCAACTGCTGATTTTTATATTGAGCATACACCAGTGGACGGGATCCCGTATTGGGATACGGGGGCGCCCGGATTATCCCAGATGGGTGATTATCTGGATCGCGAGGCTGATCCGTTTAACGAATATGAGCCCGTGGATAGTTCGGCAGCTGTCATTGCCGCCCAGGGACTGTTACGGTTAGGCGCCTATCTCAGGAAAAGTGGTGATGCTGAAGGCGGGGATTATTACCTCCGGGCCGGTCTTTCGGTCATAAACCGGCTTCTTGAGGAACCCTATTTAAACACAAATCTCTCTCATCAGGGACTGCTATTACATGCCATCTATCACCGTCCCAATGGTTGGGATCATATTTCTGAGGGAAGCCGGATCCCGAATGGGGAATCGTGTATGTGGGGTGATTATCACGCCCGGGAGCTGGCCTTGTACCTCAGCCGAATAATTAATGATGAAACGTACTATACCTTTTACAATGGTATATCATGAATGCCGGTAAACTGACAGATTATTCCAGGCTCTGTGTGCACACGATCACGACGAAACCGTGGTCGCTTGAAGAAGCAGCGGAAAATTATTCACGTGCCGGGATCACCGCTATATCGGTATGGCGGGACACCCTGGAAGGAAGAAATATCCAGGCGGTCAGAGAACAATTACACAGTCACGGACTTAACGTCGTGTCTCTGGTTCGTGGAGGATTTTTTCCTGCCGTTGATGCAACAGATCGTCATCGAGCCATCGGGGATAATCAACGGGCCATCGATGAAGCGTCAGCGTTAGGAAGTCCCCTGGTTGTACTGGTCTGTGGTGCTTCCCCCGATCAACCGCTGGAGATATCAAGGGAACAGATACAAAAAGGGATCGAACGAATATTGCCGTATGCAGAAGAAAACAATATCAAACTGGCCATTGAACCCTTGCAACCGATGTATGCCGATTGCCGTTCTGCTGTTAATACGATGAAACAGGCCAATGAATTAGCGGAATACTATCAATCGCCCTATGTCGGGGTTGCCGTTGATGTATACCATGTCTGGTGGGATCCTGAGTTAGAGACGGAAATCGCCCGTGCCGGCAGGAACGGCAATCTGTTTGCTTTTCATATTTGTGACTGGTTAACACCGACAACGGACATGCTCAATGACAGAGGGCTGATGGGGGACGGATGCATTCCCATTCGAAAAATCAGAGGCTGGATGAATGCCGCCGGTTTTGATGGATACCATGAGGTAGAAATCTTTTCCAATAAACACTGGGCCGAAGATCAGCATGCGTA
>CAZBBC010000226.1:0-4765 GCA_964489835.1 uncultured Calditrichota bacterium | reverse complement strand
CCTGTCCGTTTTTTGAATCCCGACAAGTCGGGATTCCTCGCAATGACGTCATTTTTCGTCACTGCGATCCCGATTTATCGGGAGTAGCAGTCTCAATGTCTAAATCTTAGTTTTACTGGACACTCTTATGAATAAGAATAAATAAAAATGCGTGTGAAGGCAAGCATTTTAATCATCTTTTTTAAGATGATCCGATATCTTTTTCAGGTCCTCCCAGGCATTTCGCTTCAATTGTGGATTCCTTAGCAATGCTGCCGGGTGATAGGTGACAATTAAGGGTACCTGATTATATGTGTGAACGTCTTCTCTCAATTTGCCCAATGCCTCCTTAGTACGCAGAAGTGAGGCTGAAGAAAACCGGCCCAACGTAACAATCAGACGGGGAGATATTATTTCAATCTGTTTTAACAAATAGGGTTCACATTTTTCTATTTCTTCGGGAAGAGGATCTCTGTTATTCGGCGGCCGGCATTTGAGAACATTGGCAATAAAAACCTCTTCCCTTTTCAGATTTATAGACTGAAGCATAAGTGTCAGCAATTGCCCGGCCCGGCCAATAAATGGTATTCCCTGCAAATCTTCATCCCGCCCCGGAGCTTCACCAACCAACATGAGATCAGCGGTTGAGCTGCCAGCACCAAAGACAAAATGGTTTCGTGTCGCCCCGAGTGAACATTTCATACAATCCTTTATCTCATGATAAAAGGATTTTAACTGATCCGGTTTTTCAGGAACCGGGCTTCCCGATTGAAGCGCTGGTTTATCCTCCGCTACCGTTTCCCGAAGGGATGGTTCGGACAGTTTCCCATTGAGAAATAACTCAGATCCGTATAATTCTTTTTGTGCTTTAAAATAATTTTCGATCTCTTCAATAGTTTTTTCCATTACAGTACCTGAGCACTTCCTTCCAATTAATTATCCTTTTAATGAGGGTGTCCCCAATTTAGCCAAAATAATTCACCACAGAGAACTCTGAGGTTAAATAGAATTAAATATAGGCAAATACAACATGGTTGTTCCTATTGCAAGTCTTCTCTAACGCAGAGACCGCAAAGAGCGCTAATAAAAAATACAAAATAAAAGATACAAAATATTTTTATAAATCCTATAAAGTTATTATTCCTCTATTTGTATTTTGTATTATTTATTTATTATTATCTTTTTCTGCGATCTCTGCGACCTCTGCGTTTAAAAAATATTCAATATTTTACTTCAAATAGATTTTTTCATTATTATGATGCAACTTTTGACATTACCATATAATATATTTTATTTTTTATCTTTAAGCCAGAAAATTTCATTAGGGCGGTTTAACCGGCCCACCAGCTCAGCACTACCCTTATTTATACCAGTAACGGGTCCGCTTTATCCGGATTAATCCCCAGGTCTGTTATCGCTTTACTCACCTTAGCCGTCGTTATTTTTTTTTGTCCTGCTAACCGGGAGAGAGTGGCGATAACGATCGATTCAGCATCAATCTCAAAAAAGCGCCGGGTAGATTCACGCGTATCACTGCGTCCAAATCCATCCGTACCTAATGTGAATAATCCGCCTGGTACCCAGCGTGCGATCTGATCCGGAACCATTTTCATATAATCAGAGGATGCGATAAAAACGCCTTTTTCTTTTTCGAGTATACTCGTTATATAAGCCTTTCGAGGTGCTTTCGCCGGATTTAACATATTCCACCGCTCCACGGCTAAAGCCTCTCTCCTTAGTTCTTTGTAACTCGTGGCACTCCAAACATCCGTACTAATTTTATATTTTTTCTCCAGAATTTCCTGTGCCCTCAGTGTTTCCTTCAGAATTGATCCGCTGCCAAAAAGTTGGGCATGCGGCCAATCCTTATCTGCGTATACGGATGGATTTATTTTATACAATCCTTTTAAGATACCCTCCTTACTGCCTTTAGGCATCGCCCCCTGGGGATAATTTTCATTTCCTACGGTAATATAATAAAAGATATCCTCCCGGTCCTTGAACATACGCCGCAGTCCATCCTGAATGATCACAGCAATTTCATAGGCATAGGCCGGATCATAGGTGATCAAATTAGGAATGGTACTGGCCAGCAGATGGCTATGCCCGTCAGCGTGTTGTAGCCCTTCCCCCATCAGTGTTGTTCGTCCGGCGGTGGCACCTATCAGAAAACCCTTGCCCCGCAAATCACCAAAAGCCCATATCTGATCGCCAACGCGCTGAAAACCGAACATTGAGTAAAATATAAAAAACGGTATCATATCTAAACCGTGACTGGCGTAAGCAGTTCCAGCCGCGGTAAATGAAGCCATCGATCCCGCTTCGGTGATACCCTCCTCTAATATTTGTCCGTCTTTAGCTTCCCGGTAATATAAAAAATTACTGGCATCAACCGGATCGTACAATTGCCCAACCCGTGAGTAGATCCCGAACTGCTTGAACAGGGCCTCCATCCCAAACGTGCGTGCTTCATCGGGAATGATCGGTGTAATACGTTTTCCGATAATCGGATCTTTCATTAATATTGTTAACATACGAACAAAGGCCATTGTCGTAGATACCTCGCGATCGGAGCCTTTCATAAATTCATTAAACACATGGGTACTGGGAATAGTGATTGGTACGGAAACAGTTTTGCGGTGCGGTACAAATCCACCCAGGTTTTTCCGCATTTCCAGGATGTACTGGATTTCTTCACTTTTATCGTCCGGGCGATAAAAAGGAGCTTCTTCAAGTTTTTTATCGGGAATCGGTATATCAAATCTGTCTCGGAAATCGCGAAGTTCTTCATCATTGAGTTTTTTCACCTGATGGGTTACATTTTTCCCCTCTCCGGCTTCTCCCAGACCATATCCTTTAATCGTTCTTGCCAATATCACGGTGGGCGCTGCTTTATTATCCACCGCCGTTTTATAGGCCGTGTATACTTTTTCCGGGTCGTGCCCGCCAAGGCGAAGTTTCCAAACCTGTTCATCTGACAGATGCTCAACCAGTTTTAATAATTGAGGGTATTTTCCAAAAAATGTTTTACGTACATAGTCACCCGATTCCACGATATATTTTTGAGATTCTCCATCAAGATACTCATTCATTCGCTGGATAAGCAGGCCGGTTTTATCATTTGCCAGGAGTGTATCCCAATCGCTGCCCCATAACACCTTGATCACATTCCACCCGGCACCCCTGAAAAGCCTCTCCAGTTCCTGGACTATTTTGCCATTTCCACGCACTGGCCCATCCAATCGTTGCAAATTACAATTGATAACAAATATCAGATTATTTAATTGCTCCCTGGCCGCAAGACTTATAGCTCCCAACGCTTCAGGTTCATCTGTTTCACCATCGCCCAGAAATGCCCAAACCCGTTGATTTTCAGTTTTTTTAAGACCCCGATCCTCTAAATAGCGGTTAAATCTTGCCTGATAAATCGCCGAGATCGGACCAATGCCCATGGATACTGTTGGGAATTCCCAGAAATCCGGCATTAACCATGGATGTGGATAAGAAGAAAGTCCGCCGCCTTTTTCTAATTCCCGGCGAAAATGTTCCAACTGTTTAACCGAAAGACGTCCCTCCAGAAAGGCACGTGAGTAAATTCCAGGTGAGGCATGGCCCTGAAAATATATCTGATCCCCATCAAAATTTTCCCCTTTCCCTCTGAAAAAATGATTATACCCTACCTCATAAAGTGTGGCTGCTGAAGCATAGGTGGAAATATGACCACCAATGCCCGGAAATTTTTTGTTCGCCCGGACGACCATGGCCATCGCATTCCAGCGGATCAGACTCTTGATACGACGTTCAATTTTCCGGTTTCCCGGATACACCGGTTGATTATCAACAGATATGGTATTTATATAAGAAGTGTTCGCAGTAAATGGTAAGCGGATACCACTTTGAAAACTTTTCTGGATGAGACGGTTCAACAAGAACCTTACACGGTCAGCACCTCTGGCCTTGATGACGCTCTCAAGGGCTTCCAACCATTCTTCGGTTTCCTGAACATCGAAGTCTTTGTGTAAATGGAATTCATGATCCATTGATTCAATACTTAAATCTGACATTTTGGGGAATATCCTTTAAGTGTTAGATGTCTATGACATGCTTGTTAATCTTATCATTACATTTTTCCAACTTATTCCTGGGAGATATTTTTTATTAATTCGACCACTCGGGAAACATTTTTGTGCGAATCTGGAATGATGATAATCGAATCGTCTCCGGCAACAGTCCCAAGAATATGGCTTCCTTTAATACGATCCAGGTATACAGCAACGCCTGCCGCTCTCCCAGGCATTGTATGCACCACTACTGTCGATTCATTATACATCACGTTAATAATTTCCATACCAATCAGTTTCTTCAGCGTGTTTTCATTATCATCCAAATGGAAAACATACTTAAATCCATTTTCCGATGGGATTCTCACAATACCGAGTTCGTGAAGATCGCGTGATAAGGTCGCCTGGGTGGTTTCAAAACCATTGCGCTCCAGCAGGTGACATAAATCTTCCTGACTGGCGACTTCACTTGTTGAAATTATCTCTTTAATTTTTGCCTGACGTGCAAGTTTGCTATGTATCATATAAATATTTTAATCTCCATAAAACAATGGCTTCGTTACTGGGATGCCGATTTATCGGGAGATGCAGTCCCCAAACCGAAATTTTAATAGTAACCGGGCACTCATAATGAATTATAATGAAAACATAGGGAATTTTTAAAAGCTTTTCAATATCTGAATGCGGTTGTTGACGATAGCGCCGATCACAAAGAACGTAAATAT
>CAZBBC010000225.1:0-4876 GCA_964489835.1 uncultured Calditrichota bacterium | reverse complement strand
TAGGGGGGAGGATCAGTTTCCCCCTTTGAAAGGGGGTTAGGGGGATGTTCGAATAAGAAAAAAACACCCCCCTCAATCCCCCCTTATTAGGGGGGAGGATCAGTTTCCCCATTTGAAAGGGCGTTAGGGGGATGTTCGAATAGGAAAGAAACACCCCCCTCTATCCCCCCTTATTAGGGGGGAGGATCAGTTTCCCCATTTGAAAGGGAGAATTTAAGTATCGCCAATAAAAATAATAAGTTAAATGGAAAACATATGAAACTTTTTGACACTACGCCAAAGATAGATTGGAGGGAAGAATGAAATTATTATGGAGACTTTTCATAATTATAGGTTTAGTAATCTATATCGGTTGTAAGAGTGAAAAGGATTCAGAAACCGAGGAGTTAATTCAAACACCTAGCGAAACTTCATCGACAACCTCGCCTTCCATGCCTGAACTCTCCGACGATTATTATGTATCTATTTATGAAGCGCAGGAAATGATCAAGATTTTCCCGGAGGACAGATCTTTCCGTGAAAAATATTGTCAACAGGCCTATTTAAAGGATCAACATTTATTTATTACTATGGGGATCGGTCGTTTAACGAATCCGAAAACCGGTCGACAGATTCCACAACAGATGGCGGAACGGGCGGCCACTCTGGATGCGCGCCGTTGGTCCGGTTACGGGGAAAAATGGTTAAAAGATGATTATGATTCTCCTTTCGGACAATTAGAACATTATTCCAATCGGCCGTTATCAATATTAAAACAAAGTATCGTCGGGGATTCCCTTTTTGTATTCATGGCAACCACGATCGATATTCCTTGATAACAAATGAATGGAACTGTTCATTTTTTTTAACTCAAACAGGTGTCCGGAATGAGCCGTAACGCGATAGCAGGCCCGGTTATAACCTCAAAGGATTCGGAAAGGCTATGGAGATAGAAAGAAAATTTCTGGTCAGGGGTGATTATAAACCGTATGTAAAAAATTCAATCCGGATTATTCAGGCCTATCTGTCTTCCGTACCGGAACGGACGGTTCGGCTGCGTATGATGGGTGATCAGGGTTTTCTTACGATCAAAGGCGTCGGCAGCAAAAGCGGCCTAAGCAGATTTGAGTGGGAGATTGAAATAAAAAAAGAAGATGTTGAAAATCTTCTGGAAATTTGCGAACCGGGTATTATTGAAAAAACCAGGCATATTATTCCCGTTCAAGGTCATCTTTTTGAGGTCGATGAATTTCATGGCGATAATGAAGGATTGATAGTGGCAGAAATTGAATTGACGGCCGAAAATGAGTCCTTTGAGAAACCGGATTGGCTGGGAGAGGAAGTAACCGGTAATTTGAAATATTACAATGCGATGTTAAAACAAAATCCGTACAAAAACTGGTAAAAATAAGCCTTAGCAATAAAGACCCGGCAGCGATTTTCCCGGCTTTTTTAGGATTTTTCGGTTCTGAGAAAAAAGTCATTGGCAGAAGAAAGGAATAATGATGGCAATTTTATTCAAAAGCTCAAAATCTTTACAGGCTTCTGTGGATGAGTATTTAAATTCGGTTTCACAGGGAGTTTTGGTATTCAACATGGGAGTAAAAAATTATGTAGATAAAGATGCAACCAATTTTGAGAGTCACCTGGAAACCATTGACCAATTAGAGAGAAAAGCCGATAATCTGCGCCGTAATATCGAAAACAGTCTCTATTCGCAATCGTTAATTCCCGATCACCGGGGGGACGTTTTAGGTCTCCTGGAGAGCATTGATAATATCATCGACATGGCCAAGAAAACACTCATTCAATTCGCCGTTGAAATGCCTTTTATTCCGGAAGATATCTGTGATGAATTTAAAAAGCTGGCGGACATGATTTTGGAGGCATCAGAACATGTTATCAAGGCCAGCCGTGCTTTTTTCCAGGATGTCCGAATGGTGAACGACCACAATCATAAAGTATATTTTTACGAAAAAGAAGCGGATAAACTCAGTGACCGAATCAAGCGAAAGATATTTCGCAGCACTGAACTTGATTTATCACAGAAAATGCATCTCCGTTACTTTGCCTTGCATATTGAAAGAATATCTGATGAAGCGGAAAGGGTGGCAGACCGGCTTTCCATTTATGCCATCAAACGCGGTATTTAAATTAGTATTACTGAATAGGTTCTTAACTAAACAAAAAAAGTATAGATTGCTCATGATCTTTATCTTTTTATCCAGTGGATTGTTTTTAGGATGGTCGCTCGGTGCCAACGATGCAGCGAATATTTTCGGGACTGCCGTGAGCACGAAAATGATCCGGTTTAAAGTTGCGGCACTAATCGCCGGTATATTTGTCATTCTGGGTGCGGTAATCGGCGGTGCCGGTACCACCCATACGCTGGGCACCCTTGGAAGTGTCAATGCGATGGCCGGCGCTTTTATGGTAGCATTTTCAGCCGGATTTACAGTTTTTCTGATGACTAAATACCGACTTCCGGTATCAACCTCTCAGGCAATTGTCGGATCGATCATTGGCTGGAATTTGTATGCCGGTTTCTTAACCGATTCAGGCTCCCTGACAAAAATCGTTTCTACCTGGGTGCTTTGTCCGGTTCTGGCAGCACTGATCGCTATCACCTTATATTTTCTGACCAAATGGGCCAGAGCCAAGGTAAAGATCAATCTATTTGCAGAAGATTACCGCACCCGGGTCGGACTTATAATAATCGGTGCTTTTGGCGCATACAGCCTGGGGGCAAATAATATCGCTAACGTGATGGGCGTATTTGTATCTGCAGAGCCCATTGGACCGATAGATATATTCGGTATTTATACACTTTCGGGTACACAAATATTGTTTCTTATCGGCGGTATTGCCATCGCTTTTGGTATTATCACCTATTCTTATAAAGTGATGGACACTGTCGGTGCAAATATATTGCAGCTTTCACCAGTAACCGCCTTTATTGTTGTTCTGGCAGAATCAATCGTGCTCTTTGTTTTCTCCTCAGAAGGATTGGAGAGCTGGCTGATCAGTCACGGACTTCCGTCTTTTCCACTGGTGCCTGTATCTAGTTCCCAGGCCGTTGTTGGTGCCGTTATTGGCATCGGATTGATTAAAAATTTCCGCACGATTCGCCTCAAGGTCCTGGGGGAAATCGCCGCCGGGTGGGTAACCACACCGATCATCGCCGGTTTGATAACATTCGTTTTTTTATTCTTCCTGCAAAATGTTTTTAATCAGAAAGTTTATGTCGAATCGAAATATGTTCTTTCAGAAGAAGTTGTCAGGCATCTGCAGGAAAAGGATATACAAACGGAGGGACTGAAGGAATTTAGCAGCCGGTCATACGTCAGCGAAATTGGATTTTATGATGATCTACGTGCTGCGCTGGATTTGGACAGAGACCAGATCATTCAAATCATCAATACCTCAAAAATCAGCATGATCTATATCGACCCACTGATTGTATCAACGAAATTAGACACCCTCTGGCTTTCGGAAGATCAGTTATTAGATTTGAAATCTTTAGAAAATCGAAAGTTTGATCATCGCTGGCAGTTCGATCAAGCCCTGCAGGAACAAGGTGCTGCCTGGACGAACAAACCTGCATCTATTCTCAACCGGAAGTTCAATCAGTCTTTAAATGAAAAATATGAATATCTCTATCGGATCTTTGAGGTGAAGAAGCTGGATTAAATCTTATTCGTTAGTCTTTTAATAAAATTTTGGCAATCGTTTGTAACTGCATATTTGACGTGCCTTCGTAAATCGTTCCAATCTTTGAATCACGGTAAAATTTCTCCACCGGATATTCTTTGGTAAATCCATACCCACCAAGGACCTCAACCATTAGCGAGGCTATTTTTTGAGCCAGTTGTGAAGCATACAATTTTGCCATCGCTGATTCTTTAATAAAACCGCGTCCTGCTTCTTTCAGACGTGCTGCATTGTAGACCATCAGCATTGCCGCTTCCAGCTCTGTCGCCGCCTGGGCCAGTTGAAACTGCATTCCCTGAAAACTTGAGATTGATTTCCCAAATTGTTCACGTTCCTTTGAATACTGTAACCCATATTTAAAAACCCCTTTGGCCAGTCCAACCATCTGAGCACCGATACCAATCCGTCCTTCATTCAGTGTTTCCATCGCAACCTTATACCCTTTGCCTTCCTCTCCAAGAACATTTTCTTTCGGTACCTTACAATTATCCAGAAGTAGTTCGCAGGTGCTGGAAGCACGTATTCCCAGTTTGTTCTCTTTTTTACCTACACTAAATCCTTCAAATTCTTTTTCTACAATAAATGCGGTTATGCCTTTGTATCCGGCATCGGGATTTAGATTGGCAAATATAATATAGATCTGCGCTTCATTACCGTTGGTGGTCCACATCTTCCGTCCATTGAGTTCAAAGTGATCACCTTTGTCTACCGCACGGGTGGCAAGCGCGAAGGCATCGCTCCCCGAACCGGCTTCTGAGAGTGCATAAGCACCGATTTTTTTTGAGGCTAACTGTGGAAAATATTTTTCTTTCAGATGCTCTCCTCCCCAGCGTAGAAGCGCATTATTTACCAATGTATTTTGAACATCCACCACAGTTGCCACCGACGGATCCACTGTACTCAAGGCTTCTATAGCTAAAATCGACATAAAGAATGTAGTTTCTGCTCCTCCATATTTCTCGGGAATTTCAATACTCATTAAACCCATGTCAAAAAGCTGCGGGATGATTGAAGGATCTATCTGGGCCTCATCATCCATTTTGCTGACCAATGGTTTTATTTTTTCATCTGCGAAATTACATACCGTCTCATAGAAAAATTTTTCATCTTCAGACAATATGGTTAAGGGAGACACAATTGAGCCGTTATTCATCATAAACTCCTTTTAGACCTAAATGTAGTAAAA
>CAZBBC010000224.1:0-4897 GCA_964489835.1 uncultured Calditrichota bacterium | reverse complement strand
ACAGATCCTGCTTATAATTAAATCGGTACAAATAAAGTGATACTGCAACAGCCCCTATTAAGGGGGGAATACAATCTTCGGCTTCTTAAACAAGTGTGGGAAGAATCAACACCTTAGAAGATCCCTGCGGGATGACAGCCGATGATTTAGCCAATTACCAATTACTAATTACCAGTTCCCAGTTCCCAGTTCCTAATTAATCTTAGTGGTTAAAAAAATATATAAATAAGTTAACGTGTTAATCAGGCAGTTATTCTCTTTATTTTTATCAGTTCTCTGATCAGTTTAGGTGTGCTTATCATGGAGAGACGTGTATCGCGGTCACAGGTCCAGTCAAGGGGAAATTCCAGCATGCGGTATTCTGCTTTTTGGGCCCGTAATATGATTTCCAGATCAAATATGAATCCCTCGGATTGACATTGCCGGTACAATTCCCGGCCAATATCACCCTTATATATTTTAAAACCGCATTGTGTATCGGTTAGGTGAGACGGAATATTTAAATAAAGTCTAACCAGTTTACGAAACAGGAAAGAGGATATTCGGCGGTACCATGACAGGTGTTTGTGTATTTTACTTTCCGGGAGTTTTCGTGATCCCATGGCTATTTCACACTTACCGGCTTTGATCATATCCATGCCCCGGGTAATATAAGAAGGTGGTACATTGCCGCCACTGTCCATAAACATAACATAATCTCCGCGCGAATCCCCGATGCCCATGCTGACCGCATACCCTTTTCCACGATGTTGCTCATAGCGGATGATCTTTAACGAAACAGGATCCGGAATATCGGATTGTATGGCTACCTGAGAAGTATCATCGGTACTTCCGTCGTCTACAATGATAATTTCACCGGCCAGATTGGCATCGACCAGAAAGGTGCTTACGGACATGATATCCAGGCCGATTTTACGTTGTTCATTCAAGGCGGGAATAATGATTGATATATCCATGGGTTACAATTTAGAACAGAATTAAGAAATGTTCAATTATTGCATGTGTTTTTGTCGGCCCATGCCGTGTTGATCTAAATATTAACCACGAAGCGCGCGAAGCACACGAAGTTTTTAATTATTAATATAATTTTTGTGTTAACTTCGCTTTACATAAAAGAATAATAAATATAAGGTCTTCGTGACCTTCGTGAACTTCGTGGTAAAAATTGTTTATATTCGTTTTTATTCGAACGGATAGGAGCCGTCGCACACCCGAGGGTGAACACTAGGTCCTTTGTGGTTAATCATATAGCGCATTAAAATTATTTTCCCCGGCTTTAGATCTCAAGTTTACGATCTCCTTATCCTTTTCGAACTGGACCCGTAATTTGATCATCCAGTCAAAATCCCTTACCTGTAATTCATCAACAGTTGTGGATTTTACATTCGCTAAAAAGGAAGCGGCTCTTTGCCAATACATTCTTTCCTCAGCATTCGTCTTTTTTCTTTGAGCAAGTTTTTTGCACACTTCCACTGCATTAGCCGGAATCTCAAAAAATGTCCAAACAGGAATAGGGTCTATATCCATAATTTATGCCCTTTGTGGTTTATGTAGATGAATTTTTAACCACAGAGTACACGAAGTAGGCACAAAGGACACGAAGTTCTAATTATTTTTTTAAGCTTCGTGGTCTTCGTGCGCTTCGTGGTTTAATAAACACTCATATAATTATATTTTCGGTAGAAAGAGGGGAGGGTTTAGCTTTGAATAATAATTTATAAGAATGGCTTATATATCTGCTTGAATTCATAATGCAGCCTTCGGCTGCAATCAAAGAAAAGAAGTCCACGAATTTTCCGCTTTCCTGCATTCTGCATTCTGCTTACTGCTTTATGGGGCTACCCGGACGCCATAGCTGGCCTGAAAAACCTCATCCGGTTCCAGTATGATCAGTCCGTCCTGATTATTAAAGGCATTGACATTACAAGTCATCGGTTCGATTGCGATCGAATGCCGCGCCGGGGGTGTGTAGATCTGCAGATAATTATATTTACCGGGACCGGTTTCCTGCCAGAGTATAATTTTAACATCGGTTGCCGGGTCATAAATCCCTGTTATATGTTTTCCCTCCACATCCGCTAATAGAAAACAGGAATCGAAGGCAATATTTCCGATAGGGGCACTGGAGTGGAAGCGATCATATTTTTTTGTCTCACCGGTCGGGATCAGACGGTCATCAACCAGAATGAGTTTCTCCGCCCTAAACTGTAAATGCAAGTCATCGACCGCTTTATGAAAGGTAAAAAAAGGATGCCAGCCGTCCGCAAAGGGCATCGGCTGGTTGCCCCGGTTATGCACCCGGGTGGAACAGAAAAAACCTTCTCCTTTTTGCAGGCGGCAGGTGATATCAACGTCAAAAAGGAAGGGATACCCACGGCATAATTCCTGCCATGAATAACTAAGTATAACCTCCGCGTAAGTTTCGTCGGTCTTCATCCCACTGAGACGGAAAGGCTGGTCATAGATCAAACCGTGTATGGCATTGCCTTCCGCTGGGAAATTAACATGCAGTTGATATTTTTTATCCCTGAATAAATAACAGCCATCGGCCACCCGATTGGGGAAAGGCAGTAACTTGGCGCTGTTAAAAATACCTGATCCCATAAACTGCTCGATTCTTGTATTCCCGTCCAAAAACGCAATCAGATCCGCACCTTTTCGAAGGACCAGTTCATTCACATTGGCGCCAAACAGGGGAACAATGGAAACATATTCACCACTTGTTTCGTCACTGATCTTCAGGCGCGGGAGGTCATTTTGCATTTCTTCAGTAATTTTATACATTGATCATCTTTTTGGTTTATATGGTATATAGATGAACCACCACGCCAGTAGGCGGGCAGGCAGAGAACACGAAAAGGATTAATCCCGACACATGGCGACAATTGAGTATCCCCTTAGAAGGGGCTGTTGCAGATTACGTAATTTTTATCGAAGAATGTATTTTTCTGTTCAATTTAGTAAAATCTATTCCCCCTTAGTAAAGGGGGTTAGGGGGTTGTTTTTACATAACATAAACCAATTTTATATCCCCCTTAGTCCCCCTTTTCCAAGGGGGAAACAGAGCCTTCATAAACCGAGATCGGTGCTGATTAACCGATACTGCAACAACCCCTTATAATGGGGAATAGATTTTGCTTAATCGATAGCACAAATGAACTTTTACTCAAAAATAACCTAATCTGCAACAGTCTCTGAAAATAAATAAAAAGATATTATTTACCAAAAAATAACATACAATATTAAAGTGATCATGATAACCGCACCGCCCAGGATTTTTACCGAGGGAGCGGCGGTCATATCAAATTCCTCCCTTACCGGCATTTCCTTTAGCTGGGCCATTGGTTTGAGCAGGGTCATGATCAGCATCACCAGAAGTACCAGGACAAAAGTGATTGCCATCCGGTTAAGAAAAGCGATTTCGCCGAACTGCCACTGCAGAAATCCGTAAACAGGCACGGTCAGGATTAATCCGGTCACACCGGCACTGGCCGGTGCCCGTTTAAAAATCATTCCGAAGACAAAAACAGCCAGAATCCCGGGAGAAATATATCCCTGAAATTCCTGAATATAGGTAAATATCCCCTGGAAATTGGGATCGCCCAGTTTAGGAGCGATGATACAACCGAGCAGAACAAACACGGCAGAGGAAATCCGGCCCGTCCAGATCTGCGCTTTTTGCGAGGCATCTTTTTTCCAGTGCCGTTTGAACAGATCCATGGTAAAAATGGTGGAAGCAGAATTTAACATCGAGGCCAGTGAACTGATCACCGCACCGCTGATGGCAGCAAAGATAAAGGCCCTTACACCGGGGCCGACCAGATTTCTGATCAATAGAGGATAGGCGGCATCGGTTCCGCTTTCTCCCACCATTTGGTTTCCATAGAGCTGATAGGCCATAATACCGGGAAAAATAATGATAAAGGGGATAATCAATTTAAGAAAAGCAGCGAAAATGATACCAAATTGTCCCTGCCGGAGTGTTTTTGCAGCCAGGGTGCGCTGGGTGATATACTGATTGAGTCCCCAGTAATAAAAATTGGGGATCCACAGTCCGATAACCAGCGCCGTCCAGGGTAAAACAGAATGACCACTGGGGAGGATCATATGCAGTTTATCGGCATTATGGTCGAAGAAACTGTCCACCCCTCCGACCGCCTGAAAACCAATAACCATCGTAATCGCCCCACCGATAATCAGGGCCGAACCCTGAAAGAGATCGGCCCAGGCAACCGCTTTCAATCCGCCCCATATCGTATAAAGAGCGGCAATCCCGCCAATTACCCAGACACCGTAAATTAAATGATTACTGTTCTGCAGGTCACCGAAAAGGGTTTGTAGTGTTAAACCACCGGAATAGACAACGGCCGCAATGGTTACACCGACGTATATCGCCATCGTATAAAAGGCCATGATCGCCCGGGCGGTTGGATTATAGCGATATTCCAGATATTCCGGAATTGTATAGATACCGGAGCGGAGAAATTTTGGTAAGAAAAAAATAGCCACAAAAATAAGCACAATCGCTGCCATCCATTCATAACTGGCAATGGCCATACCGGCAACACCGGCTCCCTGACCGGCCATGCCCACAAAATGCTCGGTGGAAATATTGGCGGCAATCAGAGATAATCCAATCAACGGCCAGACCAGTCCGCGACTGGCCAGGAAAAAGTCCTCACTGGTTTCTTCCTTCCGGCTCTTATACATACTAACGCTGACAACCACTGCAAAAAATGCTAAAAATACAGCAATATCCAGCCAACCTAATTGCATATTATTATCCTCTCTATTCTACCCATGTTAAACCACTTACGGATTTTTTAATGGTGGTTAAATACCCTTTGTTTTTAACCGCAAAGACGCCACGCCAGTGGGCGGGTAGGCAAAGTTAACG
>CAZBBC010000223.1:0-4985 GCA_964489835.1 uncultured Calditrichota bacterium | reverse complement strand
GGATGAGTTTTTTAATTAAAAATTGAATCATTTTTTTTAAACCGGACACTAATGATATAAAATAAATATTATATTTTATTTATCTTATTGGTCAAAAATGCCATTTAAATACCAGTACGATCAAAAACGAAATAAATATCTCTGTAATATTGATTAGATTGCTTCGCTTACGCTCGCAATGACGCCTTGTTATTCGTCATTGCGAGGATTGAAGAATGAGTAGCCTGCCCGCCGACTGGCGGGACGACGCAATCTTCTAATTTTATTACTTTTATCTACTAAAGTATTGAGTAAAAGTTATAGTCATTTAAATAAGCTTAAATATATATATTTTATGAACTTAATACAAGAGGCTACCAATCGCACAGATTATCTTTTTTTATAAGCGGAAAATTTTATGGGGGATTAATCTAAAATCAGCCGTCAGAATTAAGATATCAATCATTTTTATCCGTGGACAATAATTCAGGGGCAACTTTTTTTAGCAGGTTGTGCGCAGCCGCCTGTTCAGCAAATTTCTTACTTTTCCCGGTTCCCTGTGCTTTTTCTTTTCCATCAATACTAACATTCATTTTAAATTTTTTCTCGTGATCCGGCCCGCTTTCAGCGATCATGTGATAATCCGGACTTCCTTCCCCCATGCTTTGAGCATGTTCCAATAACAGACTTTTATAGTTAATGAAACTTTTATTGTTCAGTACCTGTTCATGCCTGGTTAACAGGGTATTCTCAATAAATTGGCACGCATTTTTAAGATTACCATCCAAATAAATTGCGCCAAGAACTGATTCGTACAGGTTTGCCAGATTAGAAGGCCGCACTCTTCCTCCCGTTTTTTCTTCACCCCGGTTTAATATCAGAAAACGGCCCAATTCCATATGGGAAACAACCTCTGCAAGGACACTTCGGGAGACAAGCACAGATTTCATCTTTGACAGTGCCCCCTCCGGCGTGAACGGCATTTTTCTGTATAGGAACTCGGTTACAACCAGATCCAGGACCGCATCGCCAAGAAACTCTAATCTTTCGTTCGATTGGTATGATTTCTTTTTTGTTGAAGAAAGGGATGAACTATGCGTAAAGGCAGTAATGATCAAATTCCGATTTCGAAATTTGTATTCAAGAATTTTTTCGATGGCAGGAATGTCTATATTCTTGAATTTAGGGGATGAAAATATTGAAGAAATTTTACGAAGCAGGTTCTTAGACATATAAAAACGGGGGATTGTTGCGCAATTCCCTTTTTAGTTATTTTGATATTCTTTTATACTTAAACAGGCATTGTGACCACCGAACCCAAATGTGTTACTGATCGCTGCCCGTACCTGTCGATTAATGGCTTGATTGGGTGTATAATTTAAATCACATTCAGGATCTGGCGTTTCATAATTGATCGTCGGGGGAATTTTATTCTCATTAACAGCTAGCGTCGTGGCAATTAATTCAACGGCACCGGCTGCACCCAACATATGTCCGGTCATAGACTTTGTGGAGCTTATCGCTATATCCTTTACCCGCTCACCAAAAACAGTTTTTATCGCTTCTGTTTCATTTCTATCATTATACAATGTACTGGTACCATGGGCATTAATATAATCCACTTCATCGGCGCGGAGACCGCCGTCTTCCATACAAATCTGCATTGCCCGGACGGCACCCTCTCCACCGGGTGCAGGAGCGGTAAGATGATAGGCATCAGCAGTAAATCCAATACCCGCCAATTCTGCCCATATCTTTGCTCCGCGAGATCTGGCATGTTCCAAATCTTCCATGACTATTGTACCCGATCCCTCGCCCATAACAAAGCCGTCACGATTTAGATCAAAGGGACGGCTGGCAGACGAAGGATCATCATTTCTGGTTGAAAGGGCTTTCATGGAATTAAATCCAGCGATCGCCATAGGAGTAATTGCTGCTTCGGAACCACCGGCAATCATAATATCAGCATCACCGCGTTGGATGGCCATCATAGCAACACCAATCGCGTGTCCGGAAGACGCACAGGCGGAAACAGTAGCAAAATTAGGACCTTTCAAACCAAACTCTATTGAAATATGTCCGGCGGCAATATCCGAGATCATTTGCGGAATGAAGAAAGGACTGACCCTGCGCGGTCCCTGTGTGATCAGTTTTGTCATTTCCGTTTCGAAAGAAAACATTCCTCCAATTCCGGATCCAATAATTACGCCGACACGATTTCGATCCAAAGAATCAAAGTTAAGGCCAGAATGTGATATGGATTCACGGGCCGCTACAATCGCATACTGGGCAAATGGATCAAGGCGGCGGATTTCTTTTGTATCAAAATAGTTATCCGGAGAAAAACCATTTAATTCCGCCGCAATTTTCGTCGTATAATTGGTCGTGTCGAAATTGGTAATAGTACGAACACCGCTCTTTCCATTGAATAATGCCGAACGAAATTCATCTGTATTTAATCCGATCGCAGAAAGCGTTCCCATTCCGGTTATAACTACCCGCCGTCGCATGACTGGTTCTTCCTCTTGTATTTATAAAAATAATATCTTTTAATCTTAATCTAATTTGCTTTTCAAATATTCTGTGGCATCACCAACGGTGCGCATTTTTTCGGCATCTTCATCCGGAATTTCAATATCAAATTTTTCTTCAAATGCCATTACCAATTCAACCGTATCCAAAGAATCTGCACCCAAATCATCAATAAAAGAAGCTTCAGGATTAACCTGTGCCTCATCGACGCCTAACTGTTCTACAATTATCTCTTTGACTTTGCTTTCAATGTCCATTATCACTCCTTCTCATATTAGATATGATTAATTAATTTCTTAAACCTTTATTTACACGTTAAATTAATGATTAAAATCATGAGTTAATTCCCCCTTAATAGGGGCTGTTGCAGATTTGATTTATTGGCACAATTTATCAGAATTGTATGATCTGTCTCCCCCTTGATAAAGGGGGACTAAGGGGGATATATACTCTTCTATGTTATTTATTTACAACCCCCTAACCCCCTTTTTTAAGGGGATACTTAATTGTCGCCATATGATAATTTTAAAATTCATGAATTAATCAGGTAAATATTTAAAATCTATTTCACCTTTTTTACATGACCATGCCCCCATCAACATTGATCACCTGACCGGTAATATAAGCCGACCTTTCAGAACAGAGAAACAGGACCACTTTGGCAACATCTTCCGGTTTTCCAAGTCTTGCCAGGGGAATTAATTTTAGCAACGTTTCCCGTGCTTTCTCCGGTAATTTTTCGGTCATTGCCGTCTCAATAAATCCAGGAGCAATGGCATTTACCAATACGTTTCTTGATGCAAATTCCTTGGCTACTGATTTTGTTAAACCAATAACACCAGCTTTAGACGAGGCATAATTTGCCTGACCGGCATTGCCCATCTGACCGACAACCGAAGCAATATTAATAATTCTTCCGAAACGTTGCTTCATAAAAATCTTTGTTGCCGCCCGAATACAATTAAATGTACCTTTTAAATTTACAGCAATAACACTGTCCCATTCTTCTTCAGACATACGCATAAGCAAATTATCACGCGTAATACCGGCATTATTTACCAGGATATCCAGATGCCCATAGGTTTGATGGGCACTTTCGATCAGATGAGCCGCCTGATCATTTTTGCTAACATCCGCTTCTACCCAAAGCGCCTCACTTCCGCCAGCCTTAATTTCCTCAACAGTCTCTTTTCCAGCATCAACATTAAGATCAGAGATAACAATTTTGGCTCCGGCTTTCGCTAATTCCAGGGCAATAGCTTTGCCAATCCCACGGGCTGAACCGGTGACTACAGCGACCTGACCGCTAATATCCATTTTGTGCTTCTCCAACTAAACAGCAATACAATT
The DNA here is from genome assembly GCA_964489835.1 of uncultured Calditrichota bacterium. Classification (GTDB taxonomy): domain Bacteria; phylum Calditrichota; class Calditrichia; order JAJRVZ01; family JAJRVZ01; genus CAZBBC01. The sequence goes on along the minus strand of CAZBBC010000223.1, from coordinate 1,124 downwards.
TATTTCAATTTATCATTACAATTCAATAAAAAATTAAATACGATTCAGCCGCTCAATATCTGAATCAGATCCAATCGCTGTGCAGGGCAATCCCCTTACTATTCTTTTATTCAAGCCCGTCAACACCTTTCCAGGACCTATCTCCAGAAATTCTTTAATATTATCAGCGATCATATGACGAATAATTTCTTCCCACCGAACCGGATGCGTTAGTTGTTTGATAAGAAGTTTCCGAATCTCCGAAATTTCTTCCGAAGGTGTTGATTGAACATTGGTATAAACGGGAATAGATGGGGTTTTTATTTCAGCTTTTTTAAGAGCTTCAGATAAACCAGTAACCGCACTTTCCATCAGTGGTGAATGGAAAGCACCACTGACAACTAGTTCAACTGCAATCTTTGCCCCATTTTGTTTTGCCAAAGCCATCGCCGCGGTTACGGCTTCTCTGTTACCAGAGATAACAATCTGGCCGGGTGAATTATAATTGGCTGCCTGCACGATACCTGTTTTTTCTAAATCGGTACATATTTTGTTCACCTGGTCGGCATTGAGTCCAATGATTGCAGCCATCGTCCCGGGTTGATCGATGCCGGCTTTTTGCATGAGTTCTCCACGCATTTTCACCAATCGTAAGCCTTCCGCAAAACTGAGGGCATCAGCAGCAACCAGGGCACTGTATTCACCCAGACTATGACCGGCGACAGCTACCGCCGGAGCCATTTTATTTTTGATCAATTCATAAACAGCCATGCTATGTACAAAAATGGCCGGCTGTGTAATATGTGTCTGTTTTAAATTTTCCTCAGGTCCTTCAAAGCATATTTGCGCCAGATCCATCTCCATAATATCATTGGCTTTTTTATAAATATCTTTAACCGGATGATATTTATCGTATAGATCCTTTCCCATACCAACAAATTGTGAACCCTGCCCGGGAAATAAAAAGGCAATTTTATGCAATAATCTTAATCCCTATTCTTAAAAATGCAAAACATAACGTTTTCAATACAAAATAAAAAATACAAAATACAAAAAAAAATAATACACCTGAATTATTCACCACAGAGAACCTAGTGCTCACCCTTGGTTGAGCGACGGCCTCTGGCCGTTCTAATTAGAACATA
>CAZBBC010000222.1:0-5029 GCA_964489835.1 uncultured Calditrichota bacterium | reverse complement strand
TTAGTTCCAATCTGCGTCTCTCCCGTAATTTTGATGTTGAAGATCTCTTCCAGTTCGAACTTTATCTGGATATCAGTAATTTATGGGTGAGTAAATACCGAACGGCGATTCCAAACACTAAAGATTATTATGATGATCTTTATGTCAATGGTAAAACAGACCGGGTCGGCAGTGAAGAAGTTTCCGATCCGAATATATTACGCACGGAGAGTGATGTCCTGTACGCCGGGAAGCACCGTACATACATACTAGGCCTGCGATTAATGCTCTAAACTAATCGTAAAGTTTTTTACGGAGGATCAAATGTCTCTTTTAAAAAACCGAATGAGTATCATATTTTTTATTTTTTTTGTAAGTGTATTTTCCCATTTCAGCTATGCCCAAATAAAAAGTCATGAGATCGGGATGTTGTGGGAAACGATGACAGCCACCGGTTCTCTGCCTGAATATTCCCCGCTTCAGGATCAGATGACCTATCCCGGTGGAGATTTCAGGTCGATGTCCAAAAAAAATCTGGCCGGACTGGGCCTCTGGATCGGCGTTTCAAACTGGACGGGAATTGCTCATGGGGATACAGAGACAAGATTCTGGCCTAGTTATGTTTCCGAAGGCGGATTTGAAAATCATGAGGCTTCACTGTTTACCACACCGATCCGAAACAGAAAGCGGGTTCGCTATCGCTTGCCAAATGTTTCGGTAAATGACAATCCCGAAGAACGGTTTACCGATACCCGCGCCTCCAGTACCAGATTGTCAAGTTTGACCAGTGATGAACAAATCGAAACAACCTGGGCCACCAATGTGGGGGTTACTGTTTTTATGCGCAGTTATGCCAATGCCAACCAAAACCATAATGATTATATCATTAAAGAGTATACATTCACAAATAGTGGTAATACAGACAACAATGTAAATACGACAGAACTGCCGGGGCAGGATCTGACCGGTGTTTACTTTGGTTTTCAATTTTATTTAATACCGGGTGGAGACCGGGGTCACGATCTGGTTCGCCAGCACGATGACTGGGCGGTATATTATGGTAATCAACCCGGTGATACGTTGCGCGGAATATTCTACAAGTATGATGGCAAAGCCGATGATAATTACTATTTAGGCGATGATACCGGGGATCCGGATAAAACAACCGGAGAATTTTTATCGCCGCAGTATCCGGCCTTTGGCATACTCCATGCTGATATGGCTTATGACGATATATCTGACGACCGCAGCCAGCCTTCGACCGTGGATATAAAACCGCGAGTAAATATGCGCTCTTATTCAAAAGGTGATAGTGAGAATGACTTATATACGGAACTTCTTTCCCGTGATCCCAGTGTCCAATCAACGGGTACGGTCGGTCAATCAAACCATCCGTATGACCCCACAATTATCGAACCGGTCGTGCTGATGTCATTCGGGCCCTATGAAATTCCCTTTGGCCAGGATGTTACCATCGTACTTTATGAAGCCGTTGGTTCGATCTCCCAAAAACTGGCCATCGATGCCGGAAGGAACTGGTTGGATGGGACGATTGAATTTGACGGTCTGACTGGGGATGCCGCTAAGAATGCCCTTCTGGCCACGGGCAAAGACTCTCTGTTGATGCATGCCTCCCATGCCGAGTATGCCTGGAATATTGGATTGGAAAATTTACCCACACCGCCACCGGCTCCGGATAATCTCGTTATTTCCTCCGGTCCCGGAAAGATTGATCTGGAATGGGATTCGGTTGCCGATGAGGAAGACTGGTTAACAAAAGAACCGGACTTTAGAGGATATCGTATTTACCGGACCGAAGGTCTTTTTACCAATGTATACAAATTACTCACCGAGCTGATTGGCGATACCACACATTATACCGACCGGGATGTGGAACGTGGGAAAAAATATTACTATGCCGTTACCGCCTTTGATGACGGAACACAAAACACCACCGGTATTTATCCCGGACAATCCCTGGAATCCAGCCGATACAGTAATCGCAATTTCGTGGTAGGGGCGGTGCCTTTCAAAGCGGCTCCACAACATCTGGACTCTGTTTACGTAGTTCCGAATCCCTATCACATCCAGGGATTGGCTTATGGCGGAACGGTAAAATATTCTTACATTGATGTCCCCAGAATTGAAGATAAAATCGCTTTTGTCGGTCTGCCGGTGCGCGCCACCATACGAATTTTTACCATGCACGGCGATCTGGTCGACACCATACCCCATCCCAATCCATTGAATCCAAATTCTATCGCAGATTCTGCAGATGAAGAATGGTATCAAATATCTCAAAGCTGGCAAACCATAAAAAGTGGTGTTTACATATATCATATAGATGGTTGGAATCTCGATGGTAAATATTTGGGAAACACAACCGGAAAATTTGTGATCATACGATGAACCAATTTCATGGAGATATCAATGAAAAATAAAGTTTTAATACTCGTCGTGGCAATAATGGTTTGTGTATATACCAATGGATTCACTCAACTAAAAAAAGTTGGACAAAGTGGTATGACCTATCTGGCCATCAGCCTTGGGGCCCGGGAAAGCGCCATGGGAAATGCCAGTGTCGCCAGTGTACGTGGCGTACAATCTATCTTTTATAACCCGGCGATTCTGGCCGAAACCGAAGGTTTTGGACTGGTTGTAAACCAGGTTACCTGGTTGGCGGATACGAAGGTATACGGAATTGGCGCTGCTTATGGTCTTGGCGCGTATGGCACTTTTGGCATGGACCTGGTATATATGGATTACGGGACGATTGTGGGCACAGAACGGGTGGATAAAGCCATTGATCCCCGGGGATTTATTGTTACCGGAAATCTGGATGTTCAGGACTATGCTATCGGCTTTGCCTATGCGTATGCTGTCAGTGATCGCTTTTCCTTTGGCGCAAAATTTAAGATCGTCCATGAAGATCTGGGAGATGCCGCCGTTGCCGTTAAAGAACTTGAAACTGTGGGGCAATATGAGTATGAGGATCGACACTGGAGTCTCAATCACTGGGGTTTTGATTTCGGCGGATTTTATCAAGTGGGTTTTCATGATCTGGCACTGGCTGTGGCCTTCCAGAATTTTTCCGGTGATATGAAATATTGGTCTGAAATCTTTCAAATGCCTCTGGTATTGCGGATGGGGCTATCCATGGATGTGGCAACACTTTTTATGCCTGAGAATAAGGAAATTGAAATAAATACGGCCATTGATGCCCTCCATCCCATTGATTATACCGAAAGGGTACATATCGGTGCTGAATTTGTCTATATGAAGATGTTTGCGGTTCGGGCCGGATATAAATTTAATTATGATGTGGAAAATTTCAGCCTGGGTTTGGGTGTTAAATTTGACTACGCCGGCTATGAAGGAACCTTTGATTATGCCTATACGAATGCAGAATTCTTCGATAGTGTTAACCGGATCAGTGTAAATTTTGCTTTTTAAATTGATATATTTATAATTATCAGATATATTTTAAGCAAGAAGTAAGTAAAAACAGTCCACGAATTATCCGTCGAAGCCGGATCCCGTCATAGCCACGTCTGCGCCGGGCAGGCCGGGCAAGCAAGCTTCCGTCTAAGGCCGGATCAAGTGATTGACTGACGCGAATTAGTACGAATTAGTTTTAAGCTATTTTTAATAAAAAATATTAAAATTACTTTTTAAATTCGTGAAAATTCGTGAAATTAGTGGATAAAATATTTTACACAAACCATTTAACCCATTTATAAGGAGTAATTATTATGAACAAAAGCTACTATTTTTTAACTCTAATTCTAAGCCTGTTTATTGTACTTCTCATGTCCCCCGTCCAGGGACAGGTTGTTGGTGATATTATATGGGAAGATCATTTTGATGATGAAGCCAATGACTTCTTATTAAGTAATGTCGGTTGGATGTATTTTGGTGAAGATGACGGTTTGGTCGGGCAGCAAGTCTCACAGACGGCTGAAGAAACTGCCTGGGTGAAAAGCGGAATTTTCAGTTTTGTTATCGGTGCCTCCATTATCCAGACCAATGGCGTTGCTTATATTGACCCTGAAGATTGGGATGGCTCTCAGGATAGAATCAAAGAACAGAATGCGAATACCAGTCCGAACCAGGATCTCACGTTTCAAGTCAATTTTAAATCTGCCACTTTAGTCGAAGGCGGTACCTATCCCATGGGCACCTTTTTTATTTGCGGCACGCGAATGTTTAATCCTGATACCGGAAGAGGCTATGGTGATCCGATTGAAGATTCGACCTATGTTTTGTATATCAGCCCATTGACAAATACTACCGCAGTAGCAAAATTTTCCGGGGAATTAGCCGTTCTTGATCCATCTGGCTGGACTTACCTCGCGGCACCATCCACCGATTTTGAGTATGAATTGAATGTATTTTACTGGGTGGAATTTTATCTGTATCAGGGCGATATAAAAGTAAAAGTTTGGGAGGGTGATCTTGCCGACGGTGCTTTAGAACCGTGGTTGATTGAGACTGTTGATCCTGACCCCTGGGTACGGGGTACTTTTACGGAATTCGGATTGCTCGGTGATCCGCTCGCAGATGGTGATGAAATGGAACTTGACGACGTCGTTATGCGGAAAGTAACATCGGCAGATGCCATTGATCAACCGTTTATCATTGCCCCTGCCCGGTTTGCCCTGGCCAATAATTATCCCAATCCGTTCAATCCGGAAACTAACATTGCATTCAGCCTTGAAAAAGCCAATGATGTAACCTTGAATGTATATTCAATCACCGGACAATTGGTAAGAACGCTTATTAATCAGTCAATGGCTGTTGGGGATCATACGGTAAAGTTTAACGGTCGTGATGATCTTGGTCAGATGCTTTCCAGTGGCGTTTATTTTTATCAATTGCAAAGTGGGGATCAGGTCGCCACAAATAAAATGATCCTGATGAAATAAGGCAATATTTCCGATAGGTATTGAATAAAAATATGAACATTGATCATTTTTTTTCAGCAACCTAGCCGGAAATATTTAGTCTCAACTAATATTTATGCCTTCGGCGACCTACTTTTTGACTGGCC
>CAZBBC010000221.1:0-5140 GCA_964489835.1 uncultured Calditrichota bacterium | reverse complement strand
TATTTCCGGAGGTTTAGCACTCATGAAGAAAAAATCGAAAAAATGGATCGTTTGGATAGCTATCATCCTGGTACTCAGCGCCATTACAGCAGTAACCTTATCATCCAATTCCACGGAAAATAAAAACGGACGCAGCACTGTAAAAGTAACCAGAGAAAATATCGTCGACAAAGCATTGGCAGTTGGTTCTATTGAACCGGTCACTGAAATTGATGTGAAATCCAAAGTTTCGGGGGTCGTGGGAAAACTTTTCGCAGATGTCGGAGATTTTGTCAGAGCCGGTGATCCTCTCGTCGAGGTAAAGCCGGATCCGACACCACTGGAATTAGTCCAGGCCAAGCGGGATGTGGAGATGGCAGACCTTGAACTCAAAACGCTTGATAAAGATCTGGAACGGTCGAGGCAATTAAAGTCAACAGGTCTCATTTCGGATCAGGATTATGAACTGTTGACCAGACAACACTCAGAAGCCAAGTTACGTCATCAAATTTCTCAGGAAAGACTTGATCTCATTGAAAAAGGAAAAGTTAAAATTGCCAATACGAACATTGAAACTGTTGTTAAATCGCCCTTAACCGGCTTTATTTTAGAAAAAAACGTCAATCTGGGTGATCCGGTGGTACCACTAACTTCTTACCAGCCGGGTACACCGATCATGCGTATGGCAGACATGAATGATCTTATTTTTAAAGGAACGGTTGATGAAATTGACGTTGGTAAGATAGCAGAAGAAATGACCTGTGAGTTACAAGTAGGGGCGATACCGGGCCAGAAGATTATCGGCCATGTGATACTCATTTCACTAAAAGCAAAAAAAGAGGATAATACGACCGTTTTCCCGGTGGAAATTAAAATAGATGAAATAAATGAGGCAATATTACGCGCCGGTTATTCAGCCAATGCCCATATTATCATTGCAAAACGGGATAGTGTGCTCTCGATCCCGGAGCGGGTAGTAACTTTTCGGAATGATTCAGCATTCGTGGAAATCCCTGTGGTCGGTGAAGATTCAAAAGAAATATATATTAAAACCGGTCTCAGTGATGCCATACGGATAGAAGTGACCGAAGGTCTGGAAGAAGGTCAGGAAGTGTTGGAGAAGGAAGTTAAAGAAATCACTTAATATGAATATAATCGATGAAATAAGAGAAATTTTTCATTACCTGGGCCAATATAAAGCACGAACTACAATGACAATGTTTGGCATCGTCTGGGGAACGATGACCGTCATTCTCTTGCTTGCATTCGGTGTTGGTTTGCGCAAGCAGATGAGTAAAAATATGCATGGGATTGGCGAAGGGATTGCGATTGTTTGGCCCGGACGCACCAGTATCCCTTTTGAGGGTTACGGACGTGACCGGCGAATCCGTTTAAATGAAGATGATATTGAGTTAATCCGGACCGAGGTGAAAGATATTATACGAATCAGTCCGGAGTTTAGTAAATGGGGATCCGCGGTTCGGGTGAGAGATAAGATAAATCGTCCAAACATCACCGGAATTATTCCTGAATACAATATCATGCGTAACATCTGGCCTGAACCCGGCGGACGATGGTTGAATGATCTGGATCTAAAACTGAATCGTCGGGTCGTTTTTTTAGGGAATCGGCTACGGGACTTCTTATTTGGTGATAATGCCTCTGTCATTGGTAAATATGTGTATATCGACGAAACACCTTTTCTGGTTATTGGCGTCATGAAACAAAAAACACAGAATTCATCTTATAGTCAACGGGATCGTGACCGTGCTTTTATTCCCATGACAACCTTTAAATCTATTTTTGGTTATCGATACGTCAGCAATTTTGTCTATCAGGTGGGTGATCCCCAGATAGCCAAATCAGTAAAACAGCAAGTATATGCTACACTTGGTAAAAAATTTAAGTTTGATCCCAATGATAAAGAAACACTGGGAATCTGGGATACTACCAATTTTGATGAGTTTGTTGATAACTTTTCTCTCGGATTTAACCTGTTTATGGGTATCATCGGCGTCATTACTTTAATCGTCGGAGGGATTGGGCTGGCCAATATTATGTATGTTATTGTACAGGAAAGAACCAGGGAGATCGGCATTCGCCGCTCGGTAGGAGCCAAGGGACGAAACATATTCGGACAGTTTATTTTTGAGGCGTTTGTTGTCATTGGATTGAGCGGCTTACTTGGATTTTTAATTGCGGTCGGTCTTATTGAGCTAATCGCAGCCATACCCAGCCAGGATTTAAAAGATACGATTGGAACCCCTGAACTCAATCTACTGGTGGCTTTCACAACAGTTTTAATTTTAAGTTCTATCGGTTTTCTGGCTGGATTTTTTCCGGCCAGGCGCGCTGCCAAGCTGCATGTAATTGATTGTTTACGATACTGATATTTTTTATGGGAAAGTAAACCATGAATATTCTGATGCTCTTAAGAGAATTTGTTGAAGATATAAAGACGCAAAAAACGCGGGCCTTTCTTACCACTATTGCCATTTCCTGGGGCATTCTGGCCGTGACTTTATTGATGGCTTTTGGGGAGGGACTGTCTCACCAGATCAGAGAAGGCTTATTAAATGCCGGAGACCGCATTATTCGGGTCTATGGCGGCCAGACGACTAAAAAATGGGAAGGATTACCGGTAGGCCGCAGGATATTATTAAAAACAGAAGACTGCGCCGTCATTGAAAAAAATATTCCCCGGGTAACGATCGCCGTTCCCGGATTGGGGAGACGTGTTCGTCTGAAAGTCGGGGATAAGGTATCATCGACTTATATGGAAGGAATTTATCCTGAATTTGAGTTTTTGCGGCGAACCTTTCATGGAGCCGGCGGACGATTTTTAAATGGTAAAGATATTAAAGAACGCAGAAGAGTTGTATTTCTCGGTGGCGAGATCGCTAAAGAACTATACGGCCGGCCGGATCCCATCGGTGAAGTGGTAACCATTGACGGCATTCCTTTTACCATCTGCGGAACGATGCCTAAGAAATTACAGACTTCCATGAACAACGGACCCGATGACGAACGGGCTTTGATACCTTTCACTACCTTTGAAAGTATCTATGGAGATAAATATCTTGACGAATTAATCGTAAAACCAACCCGTTTTGAGGATGGGATGTATGTAGAACAGGAAATTAGGCGGGTCCTTGGCAAAAAATACCAATTTGATCCTTCCGATGAGAGAGCGGTCCCCATGTGGAACTTTATAGAAAATGAACAAGAGGAAGCAAAAGTATTCCGGGGGATTAATATTTTTCTTGCCGTGATCGGATCAATGTCGCTCATCATCGCCGGTGTTGGTGTGGCAAATATCATGTATGTCGTCGCCAAGGAAAGAACAAGGGAGATAGGAATAAAGCGTGCGGTCGGTGCTAAAAAGCGTTATATCATTTTTCAATTTGTTTTCGAATCTTTACTCATTGCTTTTATTGGAGGAATCATCGGTCTTCTGGCTTCCGTAGGTCTGATAAAACTGATGTGGTCAATCCCGATGCAGGAAGGTGCGATGGAGTTTCTCGGACGGCCCTTACTGTCCTCTTCTGTACTAGCAGTTTCGATAACACTGTTGACGTTTATTGGCCTTTTAGCGGGCCTGTTCCCGGCCAGAAAGGCAGCGGCCATCGAACCGGTTGATGCCCTGCGGTATGAGTGATTTAATGACTATATCTGTCTAAAAAAAATGGTGGGTAAGGTATTCCCTTACCCACGTGAAAAGTGATGATTTTTAACCACGGGAATCACAGAAATAGGAATTTTGTGGCTATTTTCTTCTTTGGATATCTAAAAGGCGTAGCCTAATCCAACACTAAAAGCAAAGATATTCATCTGGTGCTTACCGGGCATTTCATTTTCTGCAATTGCTTCAATATCACGCTCTGCACCCAGAAGGTATTCCATCCCGAAATCAATATTCCAGTTGTCTGCGAAAATGGTACCACCCGCTGTAATGGTATGATTGGTGGAAGACGGAAAGAGAAAATTTAATGTTTCGTCTGGTGCCGGCGCCGGATCATAGTAATAGCCGCCACGGAGTGTGAAAGTATCGCTCACTTTATAAGCGGTTCCTAAGCGAATCTGTACGGCATTTTCCCATTTCAAGTCCGTGGTATCTGTCATCGTCATTGGACCGGCCAGTGGATGGGTAAACGAATACTCGGTTTCCATTGTCTCCAGAGAAGACCAGTTAGAATATTGGGCATCAGCAGTAATTACCCAGCAATCACTAACTTCATAGGCTAGCCCAAATCCGATCCAGAGCGGCCATTCAATATCACGTTTCAATTCCATATCGAGCCCGCCAGACACGGCATCGCCTTCAAATGATACATTGGTGGGCATACGGACGGTTAAACCTAAATCAAGCTGTTCAGATGCGGCAAGTTTTAATCCCACCGTCGCACCGAATCCCCACCCTGAAGGATCCTCGGTATACTGCCCACCATTTTCACGCTTCATCTCCATAAATCCATAGGCAATGTTCACAGCCAAACCGATCGAAAACTGGTCACTGAGTTGATAAGCGATCGCCGGTGAAAAGTAAAAAACGCCTATCCTGCTCATGTACTCAATACCACCTAAAGCATCTTTATCCCACTCAACACCCAGACCTGCAGGAACAAAGGCACCTAATCCTAATGTTAATTTATCCATATTATAAACAGCAAAAAGATTAGGACTGATGTAATGATTGGTTTTAGCTTCCAAATCAAGTGCAAATGGTGCCGGTGTACCATCCGGTGTTTTGTAGGTCGCAAACGGTATGATGTCTGTAGCGAAAACAAGCAAACTTGACTGCTGCCCGCTTAAACCGGCAGGATTCCAATAGATCGCCGTACCATCGTTGGCTAATCCGACAAAGGCCCCCCCCATACCCAGCGCTTTCGGACCGATGCTGTTAAGGCTCAAGCCATTGGCAAAAGCACCTGAAATTAAGACCAGGGACAAAAGAAGAGTTAAACATAAATTTAAAACAGATTTCATAGGACCTCCGCTAAAATTAGTTTAAAGGTTAATTTTTTTTATCAATTTTATGTTTAAATAGAGATGAAGAATCTGGATTCTGCAAGCTATAATATTTATTATAGATTATCAAGTGATTTTTTCTTAATGTAAAATCGGATACTTCCGCTTCGGGAAAAGATAAAAAATTTAATGA
>CAZBBC010000220.1:0-5242 GCA_964489835.1 uncultured Calditrichota bacterium | reverse complement strand
GCTGAAGCAGTTTTTGGCACCTCAATTATTAAGGATAACATATTCTCTTTACGTTCCCATTCTGATATAATCATGCCTTGTGGAGAGTTGTAGGAGCATTTCACCCACCTGATATCACCCACAGGCTTTGGTGCAATAATTATATCTTTGTAAGCGACGGAATTTTCATCCTGATAAATTCCTCCTAATCCGGTATAAAACCACTCCATTAGATGTCCGAGCATCATATGATTGTTCGACACATCGGTCAGTGCAGACCAGCTCTCAGTTAATGCCGTTGCCCCTTTTTTTAACTGATAACCATAGCCGGGCCGATCACTTCCGTTGTTCATCTCATAAAGAATATCCGACCTTCCGTTTTCGCTTAATTCACGCACTAGAAAATGATACCCAATATCTCCCGATGTTAGGGCATAATTATTTTTCTTAATGGAGGCTACCAGGTTATTAAAAACTTTTTCCTTATCCTGCTCGGGTATTATCCCTGCATATAATGGCATGGCATAAGCGGTTTGACTCCCGGTTGCACACACGCCGGTTTCTGGATTGTAGAATTTCCCCAAAAAAGCCTCTTTTACTTTTTCCGAAAGGCGACTAAAAATCTTCATGTCATCATTAAAACCCAGTATTTTTGCTGTTTTAGCTATTATCTGTAGATCAAAATAATAGATAGATGTTGCTGTAACTGCCTTTGGTGTTAATTGAGCAACACCCGGATGATTTGGACCGAGGTCATACCAATCTCCCAAACCATGATCGAGAATATTTTTCTGAGCTTTGCTTTGCAGATAGTTAACATATCGCTTCATCATCGGGTAAGCTTTCCCGAGTATTTCTTTATCGCCATACCATTGATACAATTGCCAGGGTATAATAACCGCGGCGCTCCCCCACTCGGGAGAGTCGCGAAAGCCATCTTTAAAAGGTACATATTCCGGGGCAATATCGGGTACCAGCCCATTATCGAGTTGCGAATCGATCATATCTGTCACAATTTTACTGTACAGGGAGTGGATGTCGAAATTATAATGCATTGATGGACCAATCAGGTATGTTTGTTCGAGCCAGCCAAGTTTTTCGCGATGTGGGCAATCGGTGGCAACACTGGCCATATTGCTCCTAATGCTCCACTTAATAAGTTTAAAAATTCGATTAAACAGGGTGTCTGAGCAACTGAACGAACCTACCGTTGGTGACGAATTACGGGTATGAAGCATTTTAAGTTCTAAAATTTCCGTTTTCTGCTTATTGTCTTTTGGTTCAATAATTTCAACATCTGCATATCTAAATCCATAATAGGTAAACTTCGGTTGCCATTTTTCGACGCCCTTGCCTTTAAGAGTATAATTAAATTCATAAGGACCACCGCCACTACGCTGAGTAATGTTCTTATCGGTATCAATCAGTTCATCAGGACGAATTCTAATACGGACGCCCTTACTTCCTTTAATTTTTAGCGAAACAATTCCGGAAGCATTTTGGCCAAAGTCATAAATCGTTTTGCCGGTTTTAGATGTAAAAACTTTTTGAGGATTAAACACTTCCATTACTTTTAGAGGATAGTCTTCTTCAAGCACTAGTTTTGCTGTAGAATCGTTAAGCAAAACAGGTTTTTGCCATTTAGAATCATCAAATCCGAAAGTACGCCAGCCTTCTTGTTCGAGTGTCGCATCATAGTCTTCACCGCCGTAAATACTACTGAATGTAATAGGGGAGGGCGTTACTTTACAATTTTCATCCGAAACAATATTTTTTACCGCACCGTTTTTACATGTGATTCTAATATTAAAAATTAATTTAGGGTAGCCATAAGCAACAACCAACTTGCGATAACGCTCACGATTAATATTGTAAAAACCATTACCTACTAAAATGCCAATGGCATTGCCTCCTTTTTTTATTTGCGCTGTTATATCATAAGAGTTGTAAAAATATCTTTTTTGATAATTGGTCCACCCTGGTGAAAGAAATCTATCTCCAACCCTAAGGTTATTAATATAAAGCGCATAATGACCTAAACCACAAATGTTAATTGAAGCACTCTCAATATCATCGGTTATACTAAAGTCTTTGCGAAACATTGGCACAATAGATCGTTTTAAACCTTTAATGCCCAATCGATCTCCTGAACCGTGTACACCCGGTACGACCAGCATACTATCCTGGAGTTGTTCAAGTGCAATCCATTGGGCATTGCTCCAGTTACCTGTATTGTTTGTAAGTCTTGTGTTTGTACAACTTATTATTAATATAACGGTTAAAAATGGTAAAGTAATTTTTCTCACTCTTTTTCCTTTTCAATGGTTGTGATAAATTCATTGATGGAGATAGCCACTTTTTCAGGCTCCTCGAGGGGTAGTTTGTGAGAAGCATTTTTTATCCAGACTAGTCTAATATTTTGACGGTCCGGAAGATAAAGTTGTTCACGTGATGCCGGTTTCCTGTTCCGATCACCATATAATTCTAAAACAGGTAATGGTGTATTCTGAAGAAAATCCAAACCTTTTTCCCACTTGCGCCATATGGTTCCGAAACTTTTCCGTTGTTCATCGCTCCAATGGCCTGCACCTCGTTCCCGGGCTTCGAGCCTTTTTTTCTCCTCTTCAGGCGTCAACGTACTATACATGTCCGCATTAAATGCCTCCCGGGAGACGCGCCAGTGGGTCCAGCCCTCAATTGAAATAACACCCTTAATCCGTTCTGGCCAACGACGCCCCACCTCTTTAGCAATCATGCCCCCGATACTGTGCCCACCGACATAAAACCGATCCAACTTCTCGTTATCGGCCACAATCATAACATCCTCGGCCAGTTCTTCAATGGAACCGTTAACCGGTGGTGGCCAGCTTTTGCCATGGCCCTGAACTTCTGTCAGGATCAGATTCAGATCTTTGCCTAATCGGGGAACAATCATTTCCCACTGACTGACATCAGAAAAACTTCCCGGTATTAATAGGAGCATCGGGCCATCGCCAGGCCGGACGACATAAGATAATCTGACATCCCCATAATCGATCATCTTTCTGCTCATCCCGAACTTTTCAACAAAGGGGTATTCTCTCGTATCATCGTTCTGGCATGAATCTAAAAAAATGGATCCTATAGATATTAATAGGATCAGATATAATTGATTCGAATTAATTCTCATTATTTGATCCTTGGTTCTGATGTTATTTCTAATCTGACCTATTCATACTGCAGTCGTTGGCTGCAAACAAAGATATTCATCAGTTTGATCCAATTGTAAAAATTTCTCGCAGCGGCGCAGCGATCCCAAACGATTGATCGTTCTCACGCAACGACGCGACGACGCAGCGATAATATATTTTATTTTATTCCAAATGAATATGATTACTTAAAACAATAAATCTTACTATATAAAAAAAATAATATTAACGTTGCGTTCGTTGCGGTCGCCGCGCCGCGGCGGAAAAAACAAAGCTATTGGCTATAATAGCATAAACCACAAAGGAGATCCTTCGACCTCTCGGTCTCAGGACAGGCTCCGGTCACGAAGATCTTAAATTGATTATTCTTTTTATCTAAAGCGAAGTTAACACAAAAAATTTATTAATAATTTAAAACTTCGTGTGCTTCGTGCGCTTCGTGGTAAAAGCTTGTTATATGTTCTAATTTGAATAATTCAGGCTAATGAACACGTGCTTGTGATTTGATTAATTATTCCTTTTCCTTAGCCGGTAAGGGCAATAATGGTTTAAATAAAATGATTGAAATAGCACCGGCTATATACATCACCAACCCGAATATGGCGGAGGTAAAAAACAAAGAACTGTAAAAATCTCCCATGGCGAGGAAGGCATTGCGCAGACCGGTCTCAAGAGAGATGGCCCGCGTTTGGTAATTATTAATCATAAAGCACAGGCAATCGCCTTTTTTCGATGTTTTTTCATAGTGTTATTTATATCTTCGTCAGGAAATCCAAATTAAATAATATCCTTCAAGTTCCCATTCATTATTATTGTATCTGAAATATGCCAGACTTGCGGCTGCATTTAATGGTGCCCCATAATCTTCAAAACATATGATTGCCTGGCTGTTCATCTTATTAAAAGCAACTCTTGAAAATGATATTAATCCGTAAACTTCTTCATCTCTCAAAGAGCCGTTATAATTGTCGAGAAAGTAAACTTTTTCATGATTGGTTGGTGGGATATATTTTATTTGTTCGGAAGATTGGTTAATCTCAACATATATTGAAAATATCGTTGAATCAATATCGGGAAACTGTTTTATTACGCTATTCCTGATTCGTGTTATATCCAAGAATATGGTTGTGTCTTTAATTAGTATTGTCGTATGTGGATATTCCAACTTAATATGATCAAGAATTTTACCATATAACTGATAATCATTTCCGATCGGATTTTTATCTATTAAACAGGATTGTAATATCAGCAAAGCCCAAATAATAAATAATAAAAGAAAAAATGTGTGTTTTAATAATTTGAACATTACAAAATTCCCTGTTTTTATAAGACTAAAGACGCTTAACCGGCTAACCAGCCAGACCCTGGTTTCGCGCAATCGATAACCTACGGCTGAAAGAGTCTGCTCGAACGGTATGAATTTAACAGACAAATATATGTTAGCAGGCATGTGTTTGAAAAGTCCATTAATATTCCTGTGTTGGAGGATTACCGTGTTATTTTATAATTATACGTTAACGATTTCCAAAAGGCAAGGGTTAAGTAGGGAGATGAATTGCTGCGGTTAATTTTTACTGGTATTGGGTGGGCTAACCTATCGGCAAAGTAATTTTATGTGGAGATTATAACCATTCCTTTAATTTACCTCCGGCGGTCCGGTTTCGCCGGACAAAAAGTCAGGTCCCGTCTTTCGACGGGATAAACTCCTTTAAACTCGCTATAGTTCAGTAGTATGTGCAATGGTAAGTTGCGGACGAAAATTCGCCTATTTTTATCTTGCTTTCTGACGCTGTGCTCTAAAAGAATAAATTTCTTTTCGTTCCACATCGCAAGGAATTTCTAACAAATTATTTTAAAGCCGTTCAGTCTTGTCATCTCAGGTCTTACGGGAGAATAAGTACCAATGACAAATCATACATAAATCCCAATGTCCAATGTCAAATGCCAAATCAAATCCCAAACATGTAGGGGCGCATGGCCATGCGCCCGAACCCCGTAGGGGCGAAATGTTTAAAGAACCATCCCGATCATGATTTGCGAGTTTAATTGTCATTAGCTATTAGCTATTGGCTATT
>CAZBBC010000219.1:0-5320 GCA_964489835.1 uncultured Calditrichota bacterium | reverse complement strand
GGGATGAGTTTTTTAATTAAAAATTGAATCATTTTTTTTAAACCGGACACTAATGGTCCAGATTAGTTAATACAAAGAGGAGGATTGCTCCCGATGAAGAAGATCATAAAAAAATATACTAACGGTGAAGTAACCGTTGTCTGGCAACCGGCCAAGTGTATCCACTCAACAATATGCTTTAATGGCCTTCCGAAAGTGTTTGATCCCGACAAACGTCCATGGGTGAATATTCAAGGGGCAAAGACAGAAAAAATCGTATCCCAGGTAAAGGAATGTCCTTCCGGTGCGCTTTCTTATTATATGAACGGGGAAGAAAGTAAAGATGCCCTTAAGAGGATACTGTGAAAAAAGCTGTATTAACCGGAATTAGGAAAATAGAAATTCAGGAATTTGATGATTCGTCGGTTGTTCAGGCGAACGATGTACTACTAAAAATGAATGTCGTCGGCGTCTGCGGATCGGATATGCATTATTACAAGGAGGGTCGCATTGGTGATCAGATTGTAAAATACCCATTTGTTATCGGACATGAAGGTGCGGCCACAGTCGTTAAGGTGGGTAAAAATGTCCAGCATGTGGTTGTGGGGGATTTTGTTTTTGTTGAGCCGTCCGTCCCTTGTGAAAATTGCACGCAATGTCTGGCTGATAGAAAGCATACCTGTTTGAACGTCAATTTTTTGGGTGTCCCTGGCCAATTGGATGGATGTCTCGCTGAGTATCTCGTCCTGCCCGGACGAAATTGTATACCCATCCCTTCAGGAATCACTCTGGAGCAAGCCGCTCTAGTGGAACCCTTATCAATTGGCTATTACGCTACACAATTTATAAAGATACCGGCAAAAGAGACAACAGTCGCTATCTTAGGAGCAGGGCCCATTGGCCTTAGTGTATTGCTGTCAGCAAAA
Source organism: uncultured Calditrichota bacterium (assembly GCA_964489835.1). Taxonomy (GTDB): domain Bacteria; phylum Calditrichota; class Calditrichia; order JAJRVZ01; family JAJRVZ01; genus CAZBBC01. The sequence continues at coordinate 4,415 of CAZBBC010000219.1, read as the reverse complement.
GCTATCGGAATCGATCAAATTTATATTACCGACAAACTGGATTACCGCTTAGTCACAGGTGGTTCGGCCGGAGCAGTATGGACAGGAAATCCTGATCGTGAGGATGTCACTCAGAAACTTACCTCGGTGTTGCCTCAGTTATTTGATGTAGTCATCGAATGTTGCGGCAAACAGGAAGCATTGGACCAGGCTGTTGAAATACTGAAACCTGGTGGTTTACTGCTGGTCGTTGGGATACCGGCGCATAACCGGATTTCCTTCGATATGAATCTGATGCGCCGCAAGGAAATTTCGATTCAAAACGTTCGCAGACAGAATAATACCGTTCAAACGGTTATTGATTTGCTGGCAGCTGGTAATATAAATCCTGAATTTATGATTACCCATCGATTTCCTCTTGAGAAAACGCAAGAAGCATTTGACTTGGTCGCTGATTACCGCGATGAGGTTATAAAGGCTGTTATTACATTCGATTAAATAGGAATATTTTTAAAAGCGGAATAATTTGTAACAATAAGTATTTGTAATAAAATATTGAATAGGTGTCTACTGATAAGTTATGATGACGATCAGTAATATCTCCGGTAAAGCAGAAATCAGGAGATTTAACAATCGAAAATCCCCATGAAAAAACCAGACAATTATATATTTGTTATTTTTGGTGGTTCGGGAGACTTAAGCAAGCGCAAATTGGTACCGGCTCTGTTCAATCTTTGCCGGGATGGTCTTCTGCCTGCTGATTATGTCATTATCGGTTTAGGACGCAAAGACTATACGGATGAATCTTATCGTCAGAAGATGATAGAAAGTATAAAGCATCATGGCCGAAATACATCCAATGATCAGCATATCCTGGAGGATTTTTCCCGGCATCTTTATTATCATCAATTCGATATGAATCAACCGGGGGCTGGTTTTAATATTAAAAATGTTGGTATGGACTTTCACTATTCGGACCTCATCGGTGAGGGAATACCGGAAGCCTATGAAAGGCTCCTGCTTGATTCGTTGCTGGGCGATGGTACCTTGTATGCCCGGGCAGATGGCGTCGAAGCTGCCGCTCAATTAAAATCAATAAGTTCCTGAATTAAATATTCTAACCTGAATGATAAATTATTTATCTCGCAAATCCGCATCATTTCACCTCTGCAAATCCGCATCATATCTACAAGGGAATTTTTAAACATAAATCTGCATTAGATAAAGAAAAGGTTATTTGTTATTAATTCTTGAACTTTTTGTGATATACTGGTTATAAATATATATTAGATTCTCTGTAGATAAGAATAAAATAAGGAGATAAATGATATGCTTCTGCCATCTAAAATAAAGATAATATTGGGCATATTTTTTTCACTGATATTTCTGGTAAACTGTATGAGTGATGCTGTGGATAAAAAACAGGAATCGGAAAGAAAAGTATCGCAACTGACTGAACTTGATACGGCCACTTTTGCCGGCGGTTGCTTTTGGTGTGTCGAAGCACCCTATGAGAAATTAGATGGTGTGGTGGATGTTGTTTCCGGATATTCCGGTGGCAGTGAAAAAAATCCCAGTTATCAGGATGTTTCCAGTGGAATGACCGGACACACTGAATCCGTGCAAATTATTTATGACCCCTATGTCGTATCCTACGCACAGCTTTTAGATGTGTTTTGGAAAAATATAGACCCAACGGATGCCGGCGGATCTTTTCACGATAGAGGTAGTCAATACCGATCGGCAATATTCTATCATAATGATCAACAGAAATTCCTGGCGGAGATGACTAAAAAGAAAATCGATTCGCTTAAAATTTTCCCGGTGCCTATTGTCACGGAAATCAATCCTTATACAGAATTTTATCCGGCAGAGGAGTATCACCAGGATTTCTACAAAAACAATCCGGTACGATATAATTCCTATCGCCGGGGCTCAGGCCGGGATGATTTTATCAATAAGATTTGGGGAAAGGATGAATTGCGTCTTAAGATATTTACAAAACCTCCGGAAGACTATCTTAAAAAAACTCTGACAGCTCTTCAGTTTGAGGTTACACAGCGGGAATGTACCGAAAGTGCATTCCAAAATTTATATTGGGATAATAAAAAAGAGGGTATCTATGTGGATATTGTCTCCGGAGAACCACTATTCAGCTCTACCGATAAATTCAAATCCGGGACAGGCTGGCCCAGTTTTACGAAACCGCTCGAACCGGCATACATTGTAGAAAAAATTGATGATAAACTGCAAGCACCGAGAACTGAAGTGCGAAGCCGTATTGCTGATTCTCATCTGGGCCATGTTTTTAACGACGGGCCGTCTCCGACCGGACAGCGGTACTGCGTAAATTCTGCCGCTCTTCGTTTTATTCCTAAAGAAGATCTTGAAAAAGAGGGATACGGAAAATATATGAAATTATTTAAAAATTAATCTCTCACATTAAAGGAACCATCCCTCCCGATATACACGGTTCAGGTATTGATTGGCCTCCGGTGTGTTCGTCACCGTTTGATTTTCCGCGTCCCAATGGAGTACTTTCCCATTAAAACGTTTGGCTAAGTTGCCCAGCTGAACGATTTTAGTTATGATACCTGAATATTCAAAATTGGCACTAGACTGTGTATTATTCTTGCAGGCATCTATCCATTCCTTATAAATGCCTTCTGACCGGGGCAGAGATTTGGCCGGTTGTGTATAAGCGCGCATTTTTGATTCCGGAATGATACGCGGACTCCCACCATAAATGCCACACATTAATTTACCCTTCGTACCAATAAATAAAGCACCGCCTTCACTATCTCCCAGTTGCCGGTCATCATCTAATTCTTTTGGCCTGGGGGGTCGTAAACCCTCATACCATGTTAATTCCAGGGGCGGGAATTTTTCTCTTTCAGGGAATCTATAATTGACGATCGCACCGACCGGATAGGTCTCTGTGTTGTAGTCGGTGCAAATAGCCTCTATGCTTATCGGATCTTTTAATTTTAAAGGTTCTGCGATTGGATCGAAGGTATGGGCGCCTCTGTCCGCCATCATACTACTGCCAAAATCCCACCAGTTTCGCCAGACCAGCGGGTGATAACAAGGCGAATAGGGGCGAAACGAGGCCGGACCCAACCACAAATCCCAATCCAAATAACCAGGGACAGATGGTGTAACATGCGGGCGCGCATCACATGGTGTGCTGTAATAAGCATGACCTGGTGGATAGTGCGTAATACTGCACCAGGCTTCTACTTTATATACATCTCCGATAGCACCATCCCATATCCACTCACAGACTAGGCGGATGCCTTCCATGGCATGACCCTGTATACCCATTTGGGTAGTGAGTCCGGATTTTTTCGCCATCTTCATAACCTGAAGCGTTTCATCAATGTTATGAGTTAATGGTTTCTGACAGAAAACATGTTTTCCCGCTTTCATTGCTGCCATGGTGATGACCGCGTGCGTATGATCGGGCGTGGCAATCATCACGGCATCGATTTCTTTTACAGAATCCAGCATTTCCCGATAATCTTTAAACGTTTTTGCCTCAGGATACCGATGAAATATTCTTTCAGCATAACGCTCATCAACATCACACAAAGCGATTATATTTTCACTCTCAACGTTTCTCAGGTCACCGGAACCTTTACCGCCGATGCCAATTCCGGCAATATTCAATTTACTGCTTGGTGAAATATATCCCTTTCCACCGAGCACATGGCGCGGAACGATCATAAACGTTGTAAGCGCAGCTGCGCCGCTTTTAATAAATTTTCTTCTTTTTATATTATTCATAATCATGCTCCTCACTTTTAGGCGTGGATGATAGATGATCTCAGGTATCCGGTGGCGGGTACCTGTTAATTCAATAGTTTGAAAATTTTTATTATAACCGAAAGGGTATCGGCTCGCACAGGGCGCGAAGATTCTCTACTGATGTTGCAGCAGGAATCTCACATCCGGCATTTATCATATACGGATTACCAACGGTTTCATATATTTCGATCATTTTCTGTCTGATACTTTCGGGGGTCCCTGATTGTACGCCAAGAACGGGATCGATATTACCGGTAATGGTTACCCGGTTACCGATCAACCGACGTACGGTAGAAAGGTTGACCATATGATCGACATCAAGAATGTCTGTGCCGAGATCAGAGATACCAGGCAAAAGGTGAGTGATATTGCCGCAGATATGCAGTTTGACAGTGGCACCCATTTCCTTGATTGCTCTGACCAGTTGCTTCTCTCTCGGCTGGATCAGTTTCTCGTAGAGGTCTGGTGATACCTGGCTGGCTATGGCATCACCAATTCCGATCGTGTCTGCGCCGGCTTCCACCTGGGCACGGGCAAATGCCGTCCCGACATCAACACATAGATCCATCAAATCGCCGATGAAAGGCTCATCTTCTATAAGGTCCGTAAGAAAGGGAATAACATCCCGT
>CAZBBC010000218.1:0-5395 GCA_964489835.1 uncultured Calditrichota bacterium | reverse complement strand
TTATTTTACAGCCTTGATTTTTTGGTTCTTTTGTATCAAGACAAAAGAACAAAGAGAGGAAGTTCCATTGAAATGATCTATTTTTCCTAGAGTAACTGGTTAATGACGCGGTTTGAGCCTTGATCAAAGGGCAATTTGAATATATTATTCACATAACTTGATGATTATATGTTTATAAGGTGCCGAATATCAATAATTCACAACCCCTTAGTCCCCTTTTTTAAGGGGAGACTTAATTGTCGCCATATGATAGATATAAAATTTATGATTTAATTATATTAAGGGAAAGATTATAAAGGATAGATAAAATGAGAGGGATGATAACTGTTATATTTTTTTCAATTATTCTGATAGCGAATACTTGGGCAGGAAATTGGAGCATACAATCAGATTCTACACTAAATGTTGACATTGTCGGACCCAAAACCGAATCCATCGATCAAAATATTTATAAGAAGATAATTTATGTTTCAGTAACCACCGGTTCTGATAAAACCGGCAAGGGTACAAAACAGAATCCCTGGCAGACCGTGACCTTTGCTTTATCAAAATTTCCGAATGCCTCAGATCCCATGTGTTGTGCCTTGTTTATCGCCGCGGGTACCTATAACCAGGGAACCGTACTCATGAAAGAATATATTGATCTATATGGGGGATTTAATCCGGAAACCTGGGAAAGAGATATTAATACTAATCGTACAATCCTTGATGGTGAAGGGGCCCGCAGGGTGGTGGTCGGGGCCAGCCATGCACGGCTGGATGGATTTACGGTAGCCAATGGTTTAAGTAAGTCGCATGGCGGTGGCATATTATGTGATGATACGTCTCCGCTAATCAGTAATAATTATATCACTAATAATGCCGTCCTTGAACCTTCCAATTTTAATCATCAGCGTATTCATCAGGAGGGACAACATGGTGGAGGTATTGCCTGTATGTACAATGCTGTCCCCCAGATTTACAATAATGTATTTTATGGTAATCGCACATTTATCGGGTACGGTGCAGGCATCGTTTTTTACGGCTGGGTACGTATTCCCGGTGCTCCGGAAACAACGGTTGAAAGAAATATTATTACTGGTGGTGTCAGAGCCAGATTGGAAAACAATGTTTTTGTCGGCAACATTGCCGGTGTCAATGATTTGTCCAGAACAAGAAGCAGCAGCGGTGGAGCTATTGCCTGTGCCTATGAAGCCCGCCCGGATATTATCAATAATGTTGTTGTAAACAATATAGCCAAGGGAAGAAGTGATGCCGGGGGAATATATAACGAATATTTTTCATATCCACTGATTAAAGGTAACTGGATACTCGGAAATATCAGTGATGATGATGGCGGCGGTTTTTATACAATGAAACTGGGACATCCTGTCCTGGAAAAAAACATATTTGCCGGGAATTGGACCCGTGGCGGGGGTGTCGGGGGAATACGCCTGAGTAAAGAGGGACGGGCAACGCTCAAAGACAATATCATTATATATAATCCGGGCGGCGGGGTGAGAAGTGTCGATTCCTATATGGAATTGGAAGACAATATCATTATGCATAACCCCGGCGCAGCAGGACTGGCATACTCCAATCTCTATTCTTATATGCAACCGGCCATTGTTCGGGGTAATGTCATCAGAGAAAATGAAAAGGGTGCGTTCTTAGTATTGAACAATGCCGGCCCGGCACCGCTTTTTGAAAAGAACAATATTGATGACCAGAATGTCAGTCAGGGTACTCAAAATTTTGATCGTCCCCCAAAGTTTATCGATGATGGTATTAGTGGTAAAGTTAAAGAGATTCGCTTTGATCCACTTCGTATTCAATCCCGGGTTGAAATTGAACCGTTGTTGCCCGATGATCGGAATCTTGCCGGTAGGGTTTTAAGGGTCGGGGAACGATGGGGTGTGATTATAGAATCACATGACAGGACAATTACCGTTTGGGGAGAATTACAGGGTGCCGATAGAAAGGATCTGGTGTTTGAAATTCTACCAACGTATTCCATTGATTAGTAAGACTGAGCCGCTTCGCGGGAGTATTTTTTTATAAAAATTTGTCCATTTCTGAAATTCAGTTCTATGCAACAATTCCATGCTTTTACTATTTCGTCCCCACAGGGACTTTAGAATACTTGATTATATGATCGCTATAAATATTTTGTCCCTAACGGGACAATTGTATTGTGCAATTGTCACCATTTAGTCTATGTTTTATTTTATCAATCCTATGCTTCTACTTTAATACGCTAACACTTCTAGGTGTTATTTCGTTAGCGCTGATTATATTGACAATTTTTATTATTAAACACAAAGTGTACACTTTTTTGTCCCGTTAGGGACATCATATGTATACCAAAATCAAACCTTATGAAAAGCCTAGTCCCGTCAGGGACGTAATATTTAATCTACTCATCTTTCCAGTATGATTTAATAAGAAATATCGATCTTCAACTGCAAATACGAATGGATATATAATTGTGTGCAGGTATTTGCCATGATTAAAATATTTCGTCCCTAGTGGGACTTTAGAAAATTAGATTATATAATGGCTATAAATATTTTGTCCCTAACGGGACTTGGATTTTCAAATGGTTTAGGGATGATTTTTATAATCATTAATTGAATCAAATTTTTTATATCTTACACTCATAATCGGATTTACCGTTTATTAAAATGTTATTGACATTTTTAAGCATTAGTTTTATGTTTAGATATCTCGTCTAAATATACAACCATTGTAAAAAAATAGTAAATAATGGTCGTTGTATTTTAATGACTACTCATTGATAAATATAATTATGCTATTAACAACCAATAGTTAGTTTTTTTGCAAATATTTTATCCATGGATTTCACTCATTTTTTCGAATCCTAAAATAGGATTTTAAATTCGTGGAATTCGTTGATTAGATTTTTCAACATAAATCATTGCATATCATATAGGATTAAAAAAATGAATCATACGGAACAAGAGATACTGCAAAAGATTGCTCATACAGTACGGGCTCTATCCGCTGATGCCATCGAAAGACAACAGTCCGGCCACCCCGGTTTGCCTCTGGGAGCTGCCGAAATCGGTACCTATCTATTTACCAGGGTACTGCGGCATAATCCAAAAAATCCGCACTGGATGGGACGGGACCGCTTTGTTCTTTCTGCTGGTCATGGATCGATGTTACTGTATTCATTGCTTCACCTTTGCGGTTATGATCTCAGTATAAAAGATATTAAAAGTTTCCGCCAACTTTATTCTTTAACACCCGGTCATCCGGAAGTTGGGGAAACAGCCGGCGTGGAAACGACGACAGGTCCGTTAGGGCAGGGTGTGGCCGTTGGTACCGGTATGGCCATGGCTCAAAAACTGCTGGCGGCCCGCTTCGGTGAGGATCTCTTCAGTGCCAAAATCTGGATTCTGGCCGGGGATGGTTGTATGATGGAAGGGATTAGTTCGGAAGCAGGAAGTCTGGCCGGAACGCTTGGTTTGGATAATCTGGTGTTAATTTATGATTCTAATGATATATGTCTTGATGGTCCGACCGCTGATTGTATGACTGAAAATACGGCCAAACGTTATGAATCGTATGGTTTTAATGTCATCACTATCGACGGGCATGATTTCGCGGAACTGGAGAATGCATTTTCCATCGCCGGATCTGAATCGGAACGACCAACACTGATTATCGCCAGAACAATCATCGGGAAACATTGTCCTAACAGGCAGGGAAAAGTTATCAGTCACGGTACTTTTCTGGGTCCGGAGGAAATGTCACTGTTTAAAAAGGAAATCGGCTGGCCGGAAGATGAACTTTTTTATGTGCCGGATGATATTCGGCAATATTTCCATGATTTGCTACCCCGCTGGGCCGCTATTGAAAAAGAATGGAATCAATTGCAGGAAGAACTTATCGGTAAAGATCCGGATAAAAAGAGGCAGTGGGAAATATTTCTGCACAAAAAATTACCGGATGATTTTGAGGAAATGTTATGGAGTTTAAAAATTGAACCCAATTTACCGACCCGGAGATACAACGAAGTTTTAATTCAGGTAATCACAAATCTACTTCCCTTTATAGTGACCGGATCGGCAGATGTTGCCAGTTGCGATTTTACCTGGATTTTGAAGGACGATATCAATAGAAAAGTAGACTGGACGCATCAGCAGATCAAATTTGGTGTCCGGGAGTTTTCGATGGCTGCCTGTGCAACCGGAATGCAGCTGCATGGTATGTTACAGCCGGTAGTTGGGACTTTCCTTGTTTTTTCAGACTATATGCGCAATGCCGTGCGCATGGCCGCTTTAATGCGCCAGCGGATTATTTTTATCTATTCGCATGATTCAATTATGGTCGGATGGGATGGTCCTACCCATCAACCGGTGGAACATTTGATGTCCCTGCGTCTGATCCCTAATCTTACACTCATTCGTCCGGGGGATGAAAATGAAGCGATCGCGGCCTGGGTGGCGGCTTTAATGATTGAAGACGGACCGGTCGCCCTCTGTTTCACCCGTCAGCCGGTAGAATCCACGGTAAGTGATCTGACAGCGGAACGTGCCCGGGCTGGTCTCCGCCATGGGGCCTATGTTTTATATGGCGAACCAAATGTTTATGTGGATGTTGAAATTTTTACGACCGGCTCTGAGATTCATCCATCCGTTGAGGCAGCGCGGGAACTTGAAAGAGAGGGGTTGAGGGTTCGTGTCATTGCTGTGCCGAGTTGGGAGCTTTTCGAGAAACAGGAAGATAATTATAAGAAAATGATCCTGTCCAATAAGGTTGATCTGAAAGTAAGCGTGGAAGCAGGTATCGGACTTGGCTGGCAACGATTTGTTGGTTCGGATGGCTTGATTATAGGACTGGACTCCTATGGCGCCTCTGCCCCGGCACCAGTGATGCAGAAACATTTTGGTTTTACCGGTGAAAATATTATTCAGAAAATAAAAGAACGACTACCGCTTGAAGAATAGTGACAATTTTAATCGTAAGGTTTCCGCGATATATCATTTTGAGCGTCATTGCGAGGAAAATTACGAAGCGAAGCGAGGTAATTGACGAAGCAATCTTTTATGAGGTTAATCCTCTGAGATTCTTTTGTTCGTCCGTCATGTGGCATAGAACATCCCATTTCACTGGATAGAAAATTAGACACAGGAAAATGTGATTTAACGCAGAGACCGCAAAGAACGCAGAGGAAGCTTACCATTAAATAAAAAATTTTTGCGAACTCTGCGAACTCTGCGTTAAAAGTGAAATATTTTATGATTAATTAGTTATGAAAAATCATTAGTGTCCGGTTAAATACTTTAATCATTAGAAATTAACACAAGAATATTAAGTGGTTTAAAGATTAATTAAACATAGAGACTTGATTTAAAGAACTCACCCTAAATCCCTCTCTTGGAAAGAG
>CAZBBC010000217.1:0-5555 GCA_964489835.1 uncultured Calditrichota bacterium | reverse complement strand
TATAAATTGATCAAAATCGTAAATGTTTTTTAAGATTATCCACCGTAGGTGGTACAAAGCACACGAAGATAGTTTTATTGAATTTAAAGAAGCAGAGCAGGACCGCCATCACCAGACCGGCAATCAATGACCGGATGGGAATACTTATTTTGCTTCCGTTTGCCGGGAATTTAGCATTTTTCATATTATAGCATAGCACAAGGTCGCATACAAAGAATTAATTGCTGACCCTCTCCCAGCCCCTCCCTGTCCGGCTTTGCCACGTCTGCGCCGGGCAGGCCGGACAGGGAGGGGTGTCTACCCCCGACTCGATCGGGGGTCGGCGGGGTGGGTAATTATTCCCAATTACAAATTACTAATTACCTTTAAGAGTGAAATCTACCGTATACCTAAGGATTCAATTTGACGATCTCTTTAAAGAGTTCTTTTTCCGACTTGATTTTATCTTCATTCCCGTAAACACATATCGCCCCTTGTGCCAGTACATCGCTGACCAATTTTTCCATATTCCGGATATCTGCCGGTGTGGTCACGAGCACGGCGTTGCGATCACGTTGAAGTTCTTCAGGTTTGGTTTCACTAAAGTAATATCGGAAAGCCATATCACCCTTCTGCGAGGGTGTCAGCGGCCGGTCCATCCGGGCGACGGTCCCGATGATAAAGCGGGTCATCGTTTTTTTATCGGCTTCGAAATTGTGAAGAAACCCGGGAGTGGCGTCATAGTTATCCAGGGTTTCCTTTAGATTAGGATCCCTGTAGGAGGCAAAGTATACTTGTCCGGTCGGTGAAAAAGATGAAAAACCACCGTAAGCGCCGCCAATGACCCGGATCTGATTCGTTAGCCAATCGCGGGATAGTATTTGGTTAAGGACAAGCATTTTCCCATCCCAGTCATAACCCAGTTTTTTAAAATCATAGCCTTTTAATACATATTGTACTTTTGAAGCAGCAAGTAATCCCTCGTTTTTCTTTTGGAGATCAAAAGTCCAATCCGAATAGGTTACCGCTTCCTTGGGTAATGTCTTAGCGAAATTATTGAATCCTTTACTAAACACCGGTATATCCTCATCGGCGCAGGTGGTGGCGGCGATGAGATTATCTCTTGTAAATAGTAACGCCGCTGCTTTGACCAGATGATTGCTGATTTCATCTGCTTTTTTATCAAAATTTTCCAATAAATCGGTAATGAACCAGTAATAGTCAACCCCACCGCTGCGCTCATCAAAAAGACCTTCATTGCTGAAATAGGAGGTCAGACGTGTGCGGGCATAGCCGTATCCATTTCGTTTGATCTGTCCGTCAAGCCTTGACTGGTGCCTGGTCAGAACCGCTTTTAAACGGTCGTTATCTGCAAAATGGGTGTGGTTTATGATTTCAGTGACCAATTCAAACAATTTTTCCACTTTATTGTTCATCGCTTTGGAAGAAACCACAAACTTTGGAATCAGGTTGGCATCATTCCGGTTTTTCAGGTAGCTGTTCAGGGATGTACTGAATCCTCCCGTATGTATGTTTAAGGCATTATCCAGATCACCGTATGTATAATTCTCCGTATTCATACTGCCCAATACTTCAGCGAGGAAAGCGGCATAGGGAAGCATCTCTACCGGCAGAACGCGGGCGTCGAAATAAAGTCTCACATAGACCACATTATTTGTGAATTCTTTGTGATGTAAAACCAACATGTCCGAGATCTTTTTCTCTTGGACGGGATACCAGTCGGCTTTGGGATTAATGTCCTCAATGTCCAGCATGGGAATGGTAGCCACGGCCTCAGGTGTGTCCTCTCTTTTCTGATAGTCGATCAATTCCTGTGTCTGCTTTACTAATGACTCTATGGTTTCATCTGAAAGTGATGCTTTATATGACTGCAGTTCCTCGGCAATCCTGGCATTATTTTCTTTCTCAAGCCCGGGTCTTGGTTCAAGGATCAGTAAAAGCGTGTGCGGATTATCAAGCATCTCTTTTCGAATAATAGATTCCAGGTAATCATTATCCAGCGCGGTTTTTACTTCGCTTAATGGTTTTTCATATTCCAGGCTCAGAAATGGGTTGGCAGCAAAAAACCAGCCAGGGAGCATTCGCATATTGTAAGTCAGTCCCTTTTGCGCATCATCACCTTCACGTAATCTGAATTCCATACGATTCAGACTACCCTCCACTGACTGTTTATCCAGACCTTTTTCAGCTGTTTCACGCAGTGTTTTCATCACCAGGTCATGGAATTTTTCCTGATCAGCCGGATTTGCATTTTGAACCACAATTTGAAAAACATTCTGTTTGAGATTATCCACATAAGCGTTTACTTCCCGTCCGATGCCTGCTTCCTGAAGGGCCAGACGAATCGGTGCCGATTCCTGTCCAACCAGCACGTCGCTTAGCACATCCAAAGCCATGACCAGGGCCCGGTCGATATTTCGACCAATGACGAAATTAAGGGTGAGATAGGTTTGATTTTCGGTATTGGACTCTTCTGTTACCGGGTAATAAGCCGACACTTTTTTCATTGCCGGAAAAGGTTTTTGAAGCGGGAGAAATATTTTGGCATCGGATTTTTTAAAATCGGACAGATATCCGGAGTTGATCGTTGCCAGCTCTTTATCGAGATCCGCATCACCGTATAAAAAAATATAACTGTTTGAGGGGTGATAGTAGCGGCGGTGAAAATCCAAAAATGTTTCACGGGTAAGCGTAGGAATGGCCGCAGGATAACCGCCTGAAGAATAACCATAGGCGTTATCCGGGAAAAGATTTTTATATATCTGGTAGTCCAGTTCACGGGTAGGACTGGAAAACGCACCCTTCATTTCATTATAAACGACGCCTTTATACACCATGGCACTGTCTTTATCGGTTAGCTCATGATGCCAGCCTTCCTGATTAAAAATCCGCGGATCATCATATATCAGTGGTGCGAGAACGGCATCAAGATAAACATTCATCAGGTTGAAATAATCTTTGTCGTTCATGCTGGCAACCGGATAGATGGTAATATCATTTCCGGTCATGGCATTTAAAAAAGTATTTAGTGATCCTTTGGCCAGCACGTCAAAAGGGCTTTTAACCGGAAAACGTTTCGAACCGTTCAGTACCGAGTGCTCCATGATGTGTGGCGTGCCGCAGTCAGATTCCGGTATGGTTTTAAAAGCAATACTAAATGTTTTGTTGGCATCGTCTGCCGTAATCTTAAAGAGATGGGCGCCGCTCTTTGTGTGCTCGAAATACAGACATTCGGCATTCACTTCCCGGACAAACCGTTTGTCCAGTAATTTAAAACCATGATATGTTTTTCCCTTTTCAAATTCGGCAAAAATTGCTGAGGTAAAGATCAATGTCAAAATTGATAACAGCGGTACCACTGATCGTCTAAAATTCATCGGGATCTCCTCCATTTAAAAAATTAGTATAGAATTCTGCAAAATATCGTAATTCGTCATTCCGAGCGGAGCGAAGGAATCTCGTAACTCCATAAATTACAGGAGATTGCTTCGTTCGCATGCTCACTCGCAATGACGACAAAAATTACATTTTGTACAACTCTAAATATAAGTAAATAAGACATTTTAAACATAATATTCTAAATAAAATATCATTTGCAAAGGTAAAATATATCTGAATTGATATGATCGAGTCACTTTGAAATCTGTACGTTAAATAATTATTTAAGTTGCTTCGAAGGCGGGGGAAGTTTTATAATCTTTTATGGTTTTTATTTTTGATGGGATAATAGGATTAACCGGATAAAAAAATCATTTTAATATCCTGTCAACTTTGTTAAGTAAAAGAAGAATTTTAAATAAATCCAGAACTCCTGACCTATCGTTATAAAATCTATTGCTAATTAAAAAAAAGTGCTTAATCCAAACATCATATTCTAGTAGAGGATAAAATATTGTAATAAAACATGCATAAACCAATACTCCATCCTCGTAGAGGATGCATTATTAGGGGTAATTAAACAGAATATCATGAAAAATGATTAGTCGAATTTTTATAATGAAATTCCTCAAAGCATATCGATACTTACATAATGGCTGCAATTATAAATCCTCTACGAGGATTATATGTTTTTTTGTTACGATCTTTTTCTACAATAATGAAACCTCTACGAGGTTCATTATTCCATCCGTTCTAACTGGTTGAAAGGAAAACTAATAGTTATCTAAAAAATATAATCTTTATTTAAAAAGATTTATAGGGAAATGATCTTTTAATCATTTTCCTTCTGCATTTATCGTCAATATTCGATAACAACCACTGAGGCAATCGGATCCGGTGCTGTCGGCGGAAGATTTATCCTCAAACCACTTTCAGTCTTCTCCGTGTTAAGAGATTGTTTACCTTTATCCGCAAGCAAATACGCTTTAGTTACTTCTAAGCGGGGATCAGGAATGGTGATGGAGGCACTCGCTGGCCATTCAAATATATGGGCAAATATATTTCCGGATTTCTGAGTAAAACGGCCCCATTCCGGTTTCCCGTAAGGGCTTGCGGTGGTCCCATAAATGGCCGTACCATTAACCTCTAACCATTTCCCCATGGCGCCCAGGCGGGTTACACTGGGCTCTGGTATGATGCCTTCCGCTGTAGGACCAACGTTTAAGAGGAAATTACCCCCTTTTGAGGCAATGTCAATCAGATAACGGATTAAAGTCTCTTTGGACTTCCAGTTACTGTCAAAAGATTTAAAACCCCAGGTATCATTCATGGTCATGCATGATTCCCAGTCGACACCGGGAATTCCTGTATCGGGGATCTTCTGCTCCGGTGTACCAAAATCGCCGGCATGTCCTACTTCTTTGTTCATACCTTGCATACCTTGTCGTCCTTTACCGACACGATTGTTAATGATAATATCATTTTGAAGACTGCGCACATAGTTGTAGAGATCCTTCCCTTGTTCTTCGGTCCACTCCTTGATCCACTCTCCATCAAACCAGAGTACACCGAGGTCGCCATAATTATCGATTAGTTCTTTGATCTGTGGTTTTAAATATTGCTCACGGTACGTGGGAAAATTTTCACCTTTGGCATCGGGATGGTGCCAGTCCATGATCGAGTGATAGAAACATAGTTTTATTTTCTTTTTCTTACAGGCTTCTGCGAGTTCCTCCAGAATATCACGTTTAAAGGGAGCGGCATCCATGATATCATAATCAGATACCTTTGAATCCCAGAGACAAAAGCCATCGTGATGTTTGGAGGTAATAACGATATATTTCATTCCGGCGTCTGCAGCGATCTGAACCCACTCATCCGCATTAAATTTAACAGGGTTGAACTGCCGGACAAATTTTTCATACTCAGGAATCGGAATTTTCGCTTTATCCATAATCCATTCACCTATACCGTCAACCTGTTTGCCGTTATATGTCCCTGCCGGTACGGCATAGGCACCCCAGTGGATAAACATCCCGAATCGTGCTTCGCGCCACCATTTCATGCGTACATCCCGGTCTTCTTTTGTTTCCATAAGAAAATTCTTTACCTCTGGCGTATTTTGACAAGCAAACGAGAAGAGTGAAGAAAGAGCAAATAAAATGGCAAGAAGGATC
>CAZBBC010000216.1:0-5704 GCA_964489835.1 uncultured Calditrichota bacterium | reverse complement strand
ACGGATTTCGCCAGGCTTTAGCCAGCGATGGTTTTCGCCAGGCCTTGGCCAGTGATGGTTTTCGCCAGGCCTTGGCCAGCGATGGTTTTCGCCAGGCCTTGGCCAGTGATGGTTTTCGCCAGGCCTTGGCCAGTGACGGATTTCGCCAGGCTTTAGCCAGCGATGGTTTTCGCCAGGCCTTAGCCAGCGACGGATTTCGCCAGGCTTTAGCCAGTGACGGATTTCGCCAGGCTTTAGCCAGCGATGGTTTTCGCCAGGCTTTAGCCAGTGACGGATTTCGCCAGGCCTTAGCCAGCGAAGGTTTTCGTCGGGCTTTAGCCAGTCCGGGAAGATAAGCAGAAAAGTGGGAAGGTAAATCTTTTTATATAAGTTAAAATAAAACGATTTTCTTTTAATAAGGGAGATACCATGCGTTGAAAAGGTATCTCCTTTTTTTATGCTAAAATTGTAGATTTTTTCATCAAATTCTATGATAGTTTTTTCAAAACGGAAGATATTGGCAATATTGTAAAATTATGTTTAAAAAACTCATCTGTTATCAAGATCCCTGGTCTGAACACTATTAAAGCGCTTGCTTTCCGGTCGATAAAACTTGTTCTCTGTGACAGGCGCAGCGCCTCAGGCGTGGTATTGTTGCGGGAGATAAATTATCCAAGTAAATTATTTCCATTGATTCCGGTATCGGATATCGTATATTTTATAGATTTTATCTGTTTCTGAAATAAAACCGGCAAAAAATTCATTGTCTTAGTTCAAATTCAAGTTCAATAATAACACACATTCCATGAGAATTATTCTAAAAATTATTCTATTTTCACAACTGATTTCATTGTTGTATGCACAATTCAATGTTTTGGAAACACAACAACAACGGCTGATTTATTATGGGAATGCCCATTCGTATCTGGTTGATCATGCGGGTCGCTGTGTAGAAAACGCCATAAATTTCCATACTGCTCTCTTTAATTATATTCCCTCAGAAAAGATAACGATCTTAATGCATGATTTTGGCGACTATGGAAATGCAAAAGCGTTTGCGATTCCCAAAAATAATATTATTGTTGGTATCTCTCCATTCAATTATGCTTTTGAGACGGTAATTCCAAATGAAAGAATGAACTGGATTATGAACCATGAAGTATTACATATAGTGACCTCCGATGATGCCACACCAGGAGATAAAATTTTTCGTTCATTATTTTTCGGTAAAGTCCTGCCAACCTCAGATAATCCCATGTCGATGATATACGGCTATTTAACCAACCCACGCATGTATGCACCGGTTTGGTATTATGAAGGAACCGCCGTATTCTTCGAAACCTGGATGGCAGGAGGTTTGGGAAGAGCCCTGGGTGCTTATGACGAGATGGTTTTCAGAACAATGATCCGGGATAGCTCCCGAATTTATGATATGGTCGGATTAGAATCAGAAGTGACACAGGTTGATTTTCAGGTCGGTGTCAATTACTATCTTTACGGTACACGTTTTATTAGTTATCTCGCCTATCATTATGGCCCGGAAAGCATTATTAAATGGATTTCCCGATCAGAGGGCAGTAAGGCTTATTTCGCATCACAGTTTGCTGACATTTATGGTCTATCACTTGAAGCAGCCTGGAATCAATGGGTCCAATGGGAAAATCGATTTCAACAGGATAATTTGCGCTTAATTCGGCGAAATTCCCTGACAACCTATGTACCCATTACTGAAATAGGTCTGGGTTCCGTTTCACGCCCTTTTTTTGATGCACAAAAAAGAAAACTTTATGCTGCGATCATGTACCCCGGTCAAATTGCCCATCTGGCGGCCATTGATGTTGACAGCGGTGATATTGAAAAAATATGTGATATTAAAGGCGCTTCCTTATATACAGTGACTTCGTTGGCCTATGATCAATCGACCGCTACTTTATTTTATACGACGGATAATTATGAATGGCGGGACCTCGTTGCCGTAGATATAAAAACAGGAAATTCTAAAATACTCCTTGAGGATATAAGAACCGGTGATTTGGCATTTAATAAAACGGACCGGTCTTTATGGGGTATTCGCCACTTCAATGGAATATCAACGTTAGTGCGGATTCCATATCCCTACCAGGAATGGAATCAAATATATTCGGTGCCCTATGGACAAGATATTTATAACATAGACATATCAGCGGATGGCAGATACCTTTCAGCAGCATTCGCGGAAGTTAGTGGAAAACAACATCTGATAAAAATGAATCTGAAAGATCTGATGAATGGTGATCAGTCGCTGGAAAAAATTTTTGATTTCGATGTAAGTATTCCTGCCAATTTCTCATTCTCCCCGGATGGAAAATTTTTATATGGCTCGTCATATTATTCCGGCGTTTCAAATATTTATCGATGGGATGTTGATTCAAACGATATGGATATTATCAGTAATTGCGAAACCGGTTATTTTCATCCGGTGGTCTATTCAGCAGATTCTTTGATCGTTTTACAATATACGATCAATGGATTTCAACCGGTCATGATTCCGGCAAAACCGGTTGAAAATGTCGGAGCCATAGATTTTTTAGGGCAGCGGGTGATTGAGAAATATCCGCAATTAAAAAACTGGATGATCGGTTCACCGGCTGCAATTAACCTTGATTCTTTAACAATTTACTCCGGTGAATACGAGGGATTAAAAAGTTTAAATATTTCATCGATCTATCCAATTGTAGAAGGCTATAAAAACTTCCCGGCTTATGGACTGCGGTTTAATCTTTCAGATCCGATAGGATTACATCGTATTGATTTGACCGGATCATACTCTCCCAACCACCTTCTACAGGATGACGAGAAACTGCATGTGGCAGCGAATTATCGTTACATGAATTGGCAGTTGAGTTATACATATAATTATGCCGATTTTTACGATCTTTTTGGTCCGACAAAAGTTGGTCGAAAGGGATATTCCTTCGGTATCAATTACGATAAAACGCTCCTGTATGACCAACCCAGAACCATGAATTATTCCGTATCTCTAACTCATTATGGTGGTTTGGAAAGACTGCCTGATTTTCAAAATATTGGTGTCACTTTTGAAAGACTGCTCACCGCCCAATTGAGTTTTAATTATAAATACCTGACCGCATCACTGGGAGCGGTGACTTATGAAAAAGGATTCGAATGGTATGTTGAGTCTAAGGCAAATTATGTAAATAACAAAATTTATCCCCGCATTTATAACAATTTTGATTATGGATTTGCTCTGCCAATAAATCATTCCTCCATCTGGATTAGAAGTTCCCTGGGTTACTCCTATGGTGACAGAAAGGAGCCTTTTGCAAATTTTTATTTTGGCGGTTTTGGCAATAATTGGATCGACTATTTACCGTCAAAGCGATATAAAGAATATTATAGTTTCCCTGGTGTTGAGTTGAATGAAATTGGCGGTATTAACTATACAAAGCTTTTAATCGAATGGACCCTGCCTCCGGTTCGATTCAAACGTCTTGGATTTCCGATCTTTTATAGTCCCTGGGTCAGACCAACATTATTCTCCTCCGGAATTATTACAAATATTGATAGCAATTATTACAGAAGAAGTTTTTATAATATTGGCACTCAGGTAGATTTTAAATTTATACTATTGTCACGTTTTCATACGACATTTTCATTGGGATATGCCCTTGCTTTTGAGAAAAAGAAAAATCTGTCTAAAGAGTTTATGATTTCATTAAAAATATTATAACTTAAATTATTATTAATGATTACAGCTATTTCGCTGTAATATTGGACATAATCAATATAATTATAGACCACCTGAATTTAATGTATCTGGTATTATAACACATGGTCAATCATTATACCTTTTATGAAGAAAAAATTTGAACGCCGAATAGATAATTTAGAGAACGTGTTTACTTTTGTCTCCGGATTTGTTAATAAATTCCAACTGGATGAAGGTATCGCTTATTCTCTCAACCTTGCCCTGGAAGAATTGTTTACAAATATCGTCAAATTCCATCCCCATAATCCTCATAAGATTTTGATCACCCTTGAGTTTAAAAAGGATCACTTAATTACATCAATTACTGATTTCGATGTTGAGCGCTTTAATATTGAAGAGCAAAAAGTATATGATCTGAAGATGCCGATAGAGAATCGTCCGGTCGGGAAGCTGGGTCTTTATCTGGTAAAAAAATTGATGGATGATGTACAGTATCATTACAATGATCGTAACAGTACAATTATTTTAGTTAAAAAGTTAAGGAATACCTATGTTTGAGATTAATAATACTGATAATCGGGAGATTCGATTGATTGGACGCTTTGATGCTGCTCAGACTGACGAGGCAAGATCTTTTTTGAATCAAATTAACGAAACAGTAACCATTAATCTGGAAAAACTGGATTATATCTCGAGTGCCGGCCTGGGAATACTGGTGATGGTGCAAAAACGTTTAAAAGAAAAGGGTGATCAAATTATATTAAAAGGGATGAATAATCATGTAAAAGAAATTTTTATGATTGCAAGATTTGATCTCATTTTCGAAATTGAAGACTAGCTGATTGCCTGAATAAACCGTGACACTTGAACTACCGACTGATATTTTTATCTAAGCGGAGATGTTAATGGATGTTTTTATTTATTTATTGCAGATAATCTTCAATTTTCTTCCGGTGTTTATATTCTTATTCGCCCTGACTATTCTTGACAGTTTTAAACTGCTCAAACTTCATTCCATTATTTTAGTTATTTTAAGCGGTGCAGGAGTCGCTTTCATCTGCCTGTTGTTAAATCAGTGGCTCATTGAAGCATATTTCAATGATGTTAAGGTGTATTCACGCTATATCGCGCCAATCCTGGAAGAAACAATAAAGGCGATCCCGATCGTTTTTCTGATTAAGAGTAAAAAGGTAGGATTTACGGTAGATTCTGCGATATTTGGTTTTGCGGCTGGCGCGGGTTTCGCGTTTGTGGAAAATATATTATACATGCAATCCTTGGAGAACAGTCAGTTACTGCTTTGGGTTGTTCGTGGATTGGGCACAGCCGTCATGCATGGCGGCACAACCGCTATATTTGCAATTATGTCCAGAAACATCACCGAGCGTTTTGAGTCGGAAATATTTTATCTATATATCCCGGGATTATTGGTAGCTATCTTTATTCATTCACTTTTTAATCATTTCCCACTCAATCCGCTTTTAATGACACTGGTACAACTGATCGTTTTACCAGCCTTTTTATTTTTCACCTTTAATCAAAGTGAAAAAAAACTGCGGAGATGGCTTGAACTCAGTCTGGACACCGATTTTGAACTGTTAGAGTATATTACAACCGGTAATATATTAAATACCAAAATTGGGTTTTATCTTTTGGAACTGAAATCGAAATTTCCGGGAGAAATTGTAGCGGATATGATCTGTTATATGCGCATTTACTTAGAACTGGCCCTCTGTGTAAAAGGCATATTGATCATGCGTGAGCATGGATATAAAGCTACCATTGATGAAGAAATAAGAGAAAAATATACTGAGTTCCGATATTTAGATAAAAGTATTGGCAAAACAGGTAAATTAGCATTAAGTACTGTGTTTCGCACCAATACGCGTGATTTATGGCAATTGTATTTTCTAGACCAGAAACCGATTTAAATTGATATTGGGGCTTTGTAACCGGGATTTGATTTGACATTTGTCATTTGACATTGGACATTTCTTCAAAAAATATATGTTTTAT
>CAZBBC010000215.1:0-5723 GCA_964489835.1 uncultured Calditrichota bacterium | reverse complement strand
TTGTGATTTATTTGTGATTTGATGCTTGGGTTTTGGGATTTAAATCTAGCGGGAGTACGTGGGAGTCGAACCCACCTCGCCCTGTTTTACAGGGCCACACGCGGTTTTGAAGACCGGGAGGGCCACCGGGCCCCATCTACTCCCAAATTTAAAACAAATTCGAAACCCTAAATCCGAAATTCGAATTAATATCAAAATCCCAATGATCAAAATTATCATTTAGATTTCATAATGGCTCAAAATGAGAGTATATATCTTACCTTAGTATAATTCAAATATTTTTGGTTTGAATTTAGAATTTAGGATTTATTTCGGATTTCGTGCTTCGGCTTTCGGATTTATATCACACTTTGTTTTCTCAAATTTCAAGCTGCTGCTATTTAAATGCAATTCTTTTTAATCTCTCTATTGATTAACTCATTCCGGATGTTTACTTTATTTTTAGATCTATATTATACTTAATAGAATTCTTGTAATCCACAAAGGTCAGCAAGAATACACAATTATGGAGAAGATAAAATCACAAATAACAAATTCCAAATAACAAATAAATTCCAATTTCGAATTACCAAATGGATTTTCACTCGCGATTAAAAAAATTTGATCATTGGTATTTGATAATTATTTGTTATTTGGTATTTGAGATTTGGATATTTATCCTTTTATTATTCATGTCTTTGCCGTTAATCTAATTCCCGGAGTGTGCTATGTACAAAAAGTGTGTTGTCCCCGTCGATCGTTTAAAAAAAGATGTAAATCTCTCGAAATTTAAATTTAAAACCACAGAAGAGATTTCTCCCCTGGTGACGGTTATCGGACAGGATCGTGCTGTCCGTGCTATCGACTTCGCATTGTTGATCGGTGATCCTTCTTACAATATTTTTGTTACCGGTATCCGGGGGACCGGCCGGACAACCATTGTCAGGGATCTGTTGGATAAGGCGGCAGCTTCACGACCCAAACCCGATGACTGGATTTTTTTATATAATTTTGAAAATCCCGATGAACCAAAAGCGATCAGCCTGCCCAGTAAAAAATCTAAATCATTTATGACAAAATATGGTCGTCTGATCACAAATATTAAAAGTTCGTTAAAAACAGCCTTTGAAAGCGAACAATATATTGAGAATAAAAATGAGATCCTTGAACAGAGTCAGAATAAAAAAAGAGACCGGTTTGCAAAAATCGACAAGAATGCCCAAAAGTTGAATATTCAAATCAAAGGCTCTGCTTCCGGATTTCAAACCATCCCGATGAAAGACAATAAGCCGATGGATGACGAGTACTTCCAGAGTCTGTCTAAGGCAGAAAAAAATCAAATCGAAAACGATATAAAAACCGTACAGAAAATGATACAGGATATGGTCTACGAGGCGACGATGATTGACCGTTTAGCAGAAGAAGGGGTAGAAAAGCTGAATCAAGATACTGCGAACTTTATTGTTGGTACTCAATTTGTCGATCTGGTTAACGAATTTGAAGCCTTTCCTCAGGTTATCGATTACTTCAAAGCGGTTGTTGAAGATATCACCCAGAATGTATATGCCTTTATGGAAGTAAAGTCCAATGACCAGGCTCCCGGCCAACCGGCGGAGATGACGAATGGTAAACAGGTCGATAAATACACCCTGAACCAAGTCGTTGATAATGACCATCTCAAGGGCGCTCCTGTGATTTATGAAATGAATCCTACCTATAATAATCTCTTTGGGAGAATCGAGAAAAAATCATATATGGGTTATTTATATACTGATTATACGATGATTAAATCAGGTTCACTTTTAAAAGCAAACGGGGGTTATCTTATTCTCGATGCGGAACAGGTACTCCGTAATTCCTTCGTTTATGATGCCCTGAAACGTGCCTTGCGTAACCGATGCCTGGTAATAGAAGACGTCAATGAATTATATGGTGTGATGACTTCTGCCGGCCTTAAACCCAGTCCGATAAAACTCAATGTGAAGGTTATATTGATCGGACGAGGTCAAATTTATCATCTGTTACACAGTTATGATGAAGATTTTCGGAAAATCTTCAAGGTTCGGGCCGATTTTGATTATGAGGTCAAAGAATCACCGGCTAATATAAAAAAATATATACAATTTATTGCCCGGGTGGTCAAAGAAGAAAAATTAAAACATTTTAACCAGGCAGCGGTTAAAGCAGTCATCGGACATGCATTCAAACTGGTCGATCACCAGGGTCGTTTGTCCATCCGTTTTTCAGAAATTGTGCGATTGATCCGTGAATCTTCCCACTGGGCCGGGCAGAGCCGGCATAAATTTGTCGAAGAAAAGGATGTCCATAAAGCCATTGAGGAAGAAAAGTACCGCCGGAATTTACCGGAAGAAAAAATTCAGAATGCGATTCGTGAAAAAACCTATAAATTTGATGTGACTACTTATAAAGTCGGTCAAATCAATGGTCTTGCCGTGTACGACATGGGTGACTATAGTTTTGGAAAACCGACACGCATTACGGTATCTACCTACATCGGCAACCGCGGCATAATAAATATCGAACGTGAAGCAAAACTGAGCGGTAAAATTCATGACAAAGGTGTCCTCATCCTGGCCGGCTATTTTGCCTCCCGAATGGGGGGTACGATACCTCTTTCATTCTCTGCCAGTATTACCTTCGAGCAAAGTTATGGTATGATCGATGGTGACAGTGCATCCTGTGCGGAACTCTATGCCCTGCTCTCCTCACTATCCGGCATTCCCATTTATCAGGGAATCGCCGTGACCGGTTCCGTAAATCAGAAGGGTGAAGTACAGGCTATCGGAGGCGTTAATGAGAAAATCGAGGGCTATTTTGAAGTCTGTAAAATGCATAAACTGAACGGTAAACAAGGGGTGATTATACCGGAATCAAATGTCAATAACCTTATGCTGGGTGAAGAAGTTATTAATGCTGTGAAAAAGGGGAAATTTAATATCTGGGCGGTGGACAAAATTGAGGACGGGATCCGTATTCTGACCGGGGTTGCTGCCGGTCAGCAACACAAGGACGGAAGTTTTACCAAAGACTCCATTTTTGCGAAAGTGCAGGAACAAATCACAGAATTTAGTCGCCGATCCAAACGCTTCGGTAAAACATTAGACAAAGATATTCAGGCAGATCTGAAAGAAAACAATGAAGACGAAGAAAAGGAGGATTAGAGTTTTTATCAAGTGAATTCTGAGATGATAGTATTCCTTACCCGGTCTATGGGCATTTCTTCACCGGTCCAGATTTTAAAAGAATAGGCTGCCTGACGGAGTAACATTTCCATTCCATTCAGAAGAACAACATCTTTTCCTGCTTTTTCTGCATCCCGTAATAATTTGGTTTTTATGGGATTATAAACAAGATCATAGATAACAACGCCCTCTCTTAGATTTACCAAATCTGGCAAAACACTGCTCTCTATAGCCGGAAATGTTCCCAATGGTGTAACATTTACGATAAGATCAAAATCCAGTAAGCGCTCGTAAACATCATCTATCGCACAGTGGTTCAGTGTCGTGTCATTTATATGTGATCGGAAATGAGTACACAGATCTCCTGCTTTTTTTATTTCCCTGCCGGCAATCATTATTTCCCCCGGTACGTAATACTTTCCCAGAGCATAAATCACCGCCCGGGCCGCTCCACCGGTTCCCAGAACCAGACATTTTCTGAAAAGCCGTCCGGTATCCCGGAGAGGGAAAATGAATCCGGCGATATCTGTATTGTAACCCAGCCAGCGATCCCCCTGAACAACAACGGTATTAACCGCACCCACAACGGCAGCGTCATGATCAACTTCATCCAGCAAATCAATCACTTGATTCTTAAAGGGAATCGTTATATTAAATCCGGATAGATCTGATTGCTTTAAGCGCAGAATTGATTTTTCAAAATCAGCAGGGAATATTTCTATTTTTTCATAAGTAGCATCGATATGCAAATTCTGAAACGCATAATTATGGATTTGCGGAGATAAGGAATGAGTCAGCGGATAACCGATAACAGCAAATTTTTTCATTCGCCTTCGATCTGAGCCGATTGATGTTTCCTGTAAAAGGCTTTGACTATAATCCCAATACCGATGATGATTAATATTGCCGGCCAATATGTTTCTACCTGATCATACATATACCAGGAAGGATAGTATCCAAGGTACACACATAAAAACAGACCACCGACGAGTCCAAAAATAATGCCCCAGACGAGGTTTGTTGTTTTATCAGCCCGGAAAATTAAGTAGACAAAGTTCGCCAAAGCGAGGGCAATAAAAAAAGCAGCAAATCCGAATTCATCATGGCGAGGCAGGATATGCTCCCGCATTAGCACCATGGTTACGCCAAAAACAGTAAAAAATACACCACCCAGAATCCCTTTCTTGTCCGGCCGGTTCCAACTTTTTACCAGAAGAAAAACACCAAGAATCACAAATCCATAACTGATAATATCAGACTTGGAGAAATCCAGCAGATCCATTTGATATAGAAGAAGTAAAACACCAATCGTTATTAAAGTGATCGCTGTCCAGTATTGCTTTTGCATGGTTACCCCCGATACCTTATGATGATACTTTCTTGTCATTCACTTCTGTCGGTTGTTCCGGAAACACGAGTAACATCACGATATAAACAAGAATGCCAACCCCGGCAGATAACAGCGTACCAATAACCCAAAGAATTCGAATAATGGAAACATCCAGATCAAAGTACTCTGCAAGTCCACCGCAGATACCTGCGATCATTTTTTGATAACGGGAGCGATACAATTTTTTTTCAGAACCCTCTTCGATACCCCCCGCTTTTTCTTTTCTTGATTTATTGAACAAGAGGACAGCGCCGATCAGAATCAAAACAATTGCCCAGACCGATTGCCAGGGAATATGCCAGAATCTGAATGAGTAAAATAATCCTAATTGACGAAACAATAAAAATAATCCGATAACGATCAGGAGCGATCCCCAGAATAATGATTTATCTTTGACTACATTTTCCCGTGTCTCCGGTACTTGTTGCGTCGGATTGTTCGGGATAATTATCAAAGAAGCAATATAAATCAGAATTCCTGATCCCCCAAAAAAGGCCAAAAGCACCCATATCAACCGCATCAGATTGGGATCGATATTAAAAAATTCTGCCATGCCGCCGCAGACCCCGCCGATCATGCGATTGATCTGTGAACGGTATAATTTACGCCCTTTAAAATCAACACCTCCGCTCATCTTTCCTCCTGATTAATTTTGTTTACACGCAATTTATCTGACAATATACGTTATTTCCAGTTATCTATAAAGACGCAAAACCACACGCTAAGTTTCAATTTATGATGAATAATTGGATCTATTCATACCGCAACCGTTGGCTGTAAATAAAGAAAAAATAGTCCACGGATTTCACGGATTAACACGGATTCTATTTAAAAATTATTTTTCTTTTAGTTTTAATCTGTGTAAATCAGTTTAATCCGTGGATAAAAGTTTTTAAAATTTTTGCAAAAAAATCAAAGTTTTTTGGTACAATAGGATAGTGTAACTCAGAGCTGCAGACAAAATATTAATTGCTGACCCTCCCCCATCCCCTCCCTGCTTGCAGGGAGGGGTGTCGACCCCCGACTTTGTCGGGGGGAGACGGGGTGGGTTATTGATGGTCACTTAATATCCAAAATTTTATATGTCAGTATACCTGCCGGTGCCTGGACCTCCACTTTGTCCCCTCTGGATTTTCCCAGCAATGCTTTAC
>CAZBBC010000214.1:0-5790 GCA_964489835.1 uncultured Calditrichota bacterium | reverse complement strand
CAGCCGCTGGCTGCAAACAAAGAAAAAAATAGTCCACGGATTCCACGGATTAACATGGATTTTATTTAAAAATTATTATTGTTTTAGTTTTAATCCGTACAAATCAGTTTCAGTCTACGCCTGCTTGCCCGGCTATGACGGGATCCGGCTTCAACGGATAATCTGCGTCATCCGTGTTCTATTAATATCGCTGCGCCTTAGCCTGCCCGGCCTGCCCGGCGCAGAAGGGCGCAGACGGGCGCAGACGGGCGAGAAATGAATTATCCAGGTTAGTAAAATTTTTGTTAAAAAAACAAAGTTTTGAAAATAACAAATAACAAATCGCAAATATCAAATAAATTTCAAATCACAATTTCAAAAATTCAGTCAATTAAATTTTAGTCATGAGTATTTTGAAAATTGATTATTATTTGGATTTTGTAATTTGTAATTTGATATTTGTTTGCAGCCAACGGCTGCGGTATGAATTATTCAGTGTATTAAGTATTAAAGTTCATATTTGTAATAGATCAGAACTGCTATTGCGCGCTTTTTGCAATTAAAATTATTTTAAACTTTATCTAAACGATATCGGTCTGCTTTGCAGGAAAAATACCATTATTACTCTGAATTTAATGATATTTAAATTCCTACTTTCTATCTAACCAACCCCTAATTAAAGTCTCCGGTTTCTCTGCCTTTGGCAGATCTAATGATTGGGAATTTATTATTAGGTGCCATTCATAACTCTAATAAACATCCTTAATCAATTTAAAGCTCTCGATCGAAAAGGCTCCTGCCTTTGCATTAAAACCACGTTCATTACTCTTTACGTCCTCTACGGCGTTTTCTAACAAATCAATTTTATAAACAGCATCTATGGGCAGGTGCTCTGAGAAAATGATATTCGCTGTGCACTTTTTTCCTTCAGTCTCATAAAATCGCAGCACTAAATCCTCTGAATCTTCGGCTTTCTTCAATACCGAAAGAATCAAATTTTTTGGTGTGATCTCTATAAAGGAATGGACAGGGGGGAGAGCTCCTCTATGAACAGAATCGACAACGGCGATCAATGGATTGTTAAATTCGTATCCCCTTTGCATCACATTGGCTTCCTGCCAGCTACCGGCATGGGGATAAAGCGCATATTTTAATCGATGAATCCCTGCTTCATCCGTTGTCTTAACCGGTTTATCCGGACTGCGCAACACACTCAATCGAATCACATTCTCCGTCACATCATGGCCATATCTGCTGTCGTTAATTAAACTGACGCCATAGTCATTTTCAGATATATCCACCCATTTCTGAGCCACGTGTTCTTCTCCTTTACTGGGACGTTCGATCGTTCCGTAAGGAATCTCATAGGTGGCTTCAGGACTTCTAACATCTAAAGGAAAGGCAACCTTAACCATCTTGTTTTTCCCCTGCCAGTCAATGACCAGATCAAAATCAATCCGGTGAATTTTAGGATATATTTTTATCCTTTGTACAAATCGGGCCAATTCGAATTTTTTCTTTACCTGTAACACAATTCTAACGGCACCATTCTCAATCAATTCAATTTCGGGATCTTTATCTGTCTCCCGGGATAGACCGGTCCAAAAGTTATATTTACTCACGCCCTCAGGAGATTTTAAGAATCCTTCGGAATCACCAAAATCCTCTATAATCTGAATCTGGTTAGCCTTCGCCAATTTATCTAAAACTTCACGTTTATGCTGCTTGTCAAAGACACTTTTTAAACAGCCGCTAACAGGATCAATTGTAATGTTGAAAAATTCATTCTCCATTTCATTGATACGCGCTTTTAAGATACTGCCAGATTCTAGTGCATCTTTAACGGACCGCACCCAGTAGCATTTATATCCAAGAGGAGGTATTTCCTCAGTAATAAAAAGAAAACGTACCTGATATTTCGCATTCTTCTTCTTACTATGGGTTATCTGAGTTGCCAGGCGGTTACCGCGGTTATCAAAGACCTGGAGATTGTTTACGGGGTTTGATAATTCAATCTCCGTTTCAATGACATCGGTCCTCTGCCAGGAAAGGGGATTAAATACGATTAGCGGCAGACCTTGTCCTTCCGTATTTATTCTGGTGCCTATCGCTTTCAGAGTCTTTTCAAGCATCTCGGTACCTGTCTCTAAAACCTCTTTATACCGAAGCAGCGCATCGTCAATGGAGGGGGGAATATCAGTACCCGAAATGGTGTCGTGAAATTGGTTAATCATTACTTTTTTCCAGGCGTCGAATATACAGGTCTCCGGATATTTTGCCACACCAAGTTTAAAAGCGATAGAAGAGAATTTTTCAAGGGTGATTAACAGATTCTCACAGTCTCTGTTACCTTTTTTGATCTCTCCTACGCTGGTATAGGCACCGCGAATGCTTGGCGTTAGCTCATCATTGACAACCGGGAAGGTATGTGCTTTATTCATCACAGCCTTTACAAAGCGGGAAGGTGTACTGAACATCAGTTTTGGTGGTAGATTGTTTTTTGATGGTCGCGAATCTCTTTTTGCCATGATGTTCTTCATTCTCTCAACATCCGCTTTTATTGCCCCGCCGCCGTGATTCCCAACACCGGTCAGAATAATATCATCAATTACACCGTATTGTCTGTTCATATCCATTAAACGGCTGTCGATTTCCTGCTGAGGAGGAAGACTCTCTCCGTCAATCTTGAAGGGTTTATAGGCAAATACTTGTGAACCATCCGGAGACTGCCACCAGAACATTTGCTCCCCTTCCCCCCTGGGCCGGGAAAACATATATGAATCAATCCCGCTTTTTTTAAGAATTTGGGGATAGGTCCAGGGATGGGTCCAGGCATCCTGAAACCATGCCGTCTTCACATCAATACCGAACTGTTTTTCAAAAAAACGCTTTCCGTAAAGACACTGACGAACCAGGGATTCTCCGCATGGCAGACAACCGTCGATTTCACACCACAAACCACTGCCAATCGCCAGACGCCCTTCCGATCCACTCGCACCTGGGTTGCGAATCCGATTGCCCAAGGCCTCTTTACGATGAGTATAATAACGCAATTTATAGAAAAGCTCAGGATATAATTCTTCCAGAGGCTCAATAGCCGGCACCTGTAAATACGTAAACGTATAATCAGGATATTTTTCCATATTTTCAAAAGCTGTTTCCAAGGTATGTTTGACAATAATATGTAACGTCTCCGGATTATAGCGCCACCACCAGGCCAGATCAATATGTGCCTGAGGAATAATATGCATGGTCATTTCCGCTAGCGAAGCGGGGGGTTGCTCAGATTCTTTCTGCGCAAGACACATGCTTAAGGTGCTGATTAAAACAATAATGACGGCAAATATTTTCATTTCTTTCTGTCTCGCTTTCAATTAAGGGAAAGTGTAAATACTAACCACAAAGAACCTAGGGCTCACCCTTCAGGTGAGCGACGGCTTCTGGCCGTTCTAATTAGAACATATAAATATCTTTTACCACGAAGTCCACGAAGGTCACGAAGATATTATAATGACTATTCTTTTATCTAAAGCAAAGTTTACACAAAGATTATATATATATAAAAACTTCGTGTGCTTCGTGCGCTTTGTGGTTAAAATGATTTTAGACTCTCCTAGATTAATCCTTTTTATGAAATAATACGGAGGAGGGTATATCCTGTTTATCAAATCCCGGGCCTTTCCAGTTTACCTCAAAATGATGCGTACCCCCTTCCTGAAAATAGCGGACCACAATCGGGTGCATTCCTTTGGTAAGTGCTGTGGTTTGCGATTCCTCTGCCGCCGGATGTAATCCATCATTGTTGATCAATAATTGCTCATCCAGATACATTCGTGCACCGTCATTTGATATTAAATAAAAGGTATAATATCCTTCGGTTAGTATTTGAATATAGCCCATAAAATCAAAAGCGAAATATTGTTCCCGATCGCGTGGATCAATCAAAAAGTTTGCCAGGATCCCCGATCTTTGAGGTTTTAATGATGCAAAGTCATGGACATCGCGAAAAAATCCGGTATAATAATGATAAGAAATTCCCGGATCGAGCATTTCCGGTTGGATTACTTTTTGCGTCTCTGCTTTTTTAAACAAAGCGGTTGCGGTCAGACTGGACGTGCTCCCCACAAAGGCGCGCATTTTTATGGTTGAAGTTTTGGTGACCGTAACCGGTTCTGAAAACAATATCGATCCTTTGTCAGGCATGCTTCCATCCCATGTATAATAGATCCTGGCATCTTCTGTGTCACAGGCCAGGGAAATTTCGGTTTCATTCAGAAATTGTTTTTGTCCGCTTTTAATATATGGGGTTGTGACCATCGGCTCCAAATCAGAGGTATCGGGAGGATCAGCAGCGGTTGCCCACTCCTTATTAGGGAAGGATCCCATTTCCAGGACCAGTTCACCACCGTTGACAAGATCCTTATGATAAAACCAGAATGTATTTAAATCTTTCCCGTTCAAAGTCGCCGATTGAATATACCTGTTTTCCTTAGATGTATTTTTTGCTTCAATGACAAATTTTTTGCCATGATAATAATTTTCATCCAAATGGATAGTAATTTTCTCAAACAGAGGACTGCCGATTTCATATATAGGATTAGTGGACGCCCCGCCATCCATTTGAAACAAGCCGATGGCACTGATCGCATACCAGGCACCCATCTGTCCCTGATCCTCATCACCCGGGTAGCCATTGACCGGACCGGTACCGTAATAATTATCCAGTATTTCCCGCACCCAATACTGTGTCCGCCAGGGTTTGCCGGAATAATTGAACAAATAAGCAGCCTGCATATTAGGCTGGTTACTGTGATTCACATATTCGCTGACAAAAATGGGTTGAGCCCACTCAAAACCTTTCTGCAAACGGTTGTTAAATTCATCATTCCCTATAAGATCGACGAGGCCGGGAACATCATGGGGTACGAACCAACTGAATTGCCAGGCATTTCCCTCAACATAATGCTTGGTACCAAAGGCATCTTCTTTACCAACCGCGCCCATCACCGGTTCAAATTCTTTTACCCAGGGTCCGCCCGTATACTTAGGACGCATATATCCGCTTGATGGATCAAAGATGTTTTTATAATACTGTGAACGGTTCATAAAATATTTATAATCATACATTTTGCCCAGAGATTTTGCCATCTGAGCAACACACCAATCGTCATAGGCATACTCCAGTGTATTTGAAGCCGATCCCTCATCTGCAGGGACAAAGCCCATTTCCATATAAGACTTCAAATTTCTATTCCCCACATATCCTCCGCATTCATATACCCTGCCGGGATTCATCTGTATTTCCTTTATCGCCCGGTAGGCCTTTTCCACATCATAGTTCCGGATACCCTTCTGATAGGCACCGACAATCAGAGCAATCTCATGCGAAGCAACCATGATACTGGAATATTCAATCCCCCCGGGACCCTTCGACAGCCATCCCCCGCGATCATATATCTCCAGTAAGGATTTCACCCACTGGTTGGCAATATCCGGGGTAACCAATGACCATAGCTGATTCAGATTCCAAAACGTATTCCAAAAAGCATCGCAGCCATAGATTGGTGAATCCGGATCTTCTAACTGCACGATTTTTTCACACATATCTGCATATTTACCATTAACATCACTAAAAATAGTACGCGCACAATAGGAACGATACATATTGGTGTAAAACTTTATTTTATCGGTTTCCGAACCACCGGCGACTTCTATTTTACTTAACAATTCATTCCAGGTTTGCCGGGCATTTTGACGAACCGCTTCAAAATCCCAGCCAAAGGCAGCTGTCTCTTCGGCCATATTCAGACG
>CAZBBC010000213.1:0-5919 GCA_964489835.1 uncultured Calditrichota bacterium | reverse complement strand
CAGAATTTCACTTCCATCACTGGACCAATTTGGGCTGTACCCATTCCAGGTAATCCTATAAAGCAAATTTCCCTGATTATCCATCAGCCAAATCGGATGATATTCGAGTGATTCTGCCGGTCCACCTTCTATTGCGATATAACTCTTATCGGGTGACCATGTGGCATCGTAATATGCCTCAACTAAATATTCTCCCTCATAATTATGGCTTGCTATTATTTGAAGATCCGAGCCATCAGGTTTTATAGAGCAAATTTCAGTTGTAGTGTTGGCGATGGCAAACTTAGTAAATAAAATGCGCCCCTCTGCATGCCCTTCTTGCGGATCAGTAAGGCTGTTCTTGCAAGTATAAAATAACAGGATTACTGATATTACTATGCCAATATTAAGCATCATTTTCCTGTAATAATTCATGCATAACCTCCTGACTGGGAGTTCAGATAAATAATCCTAATTGCACCAACCTAAAATAGCTTCAGTTGTTTAAACTACCGCGTGTTTGTCAGGTAACACAGAAACTAATCGGTGCACAATAAATTTACATACAGAAATACGTTTTGCAACCTTTTTAATTTTAGTGGCGCTTGTAATTAAATCTGAGAGAATCGAAAGATTCAATTGTAACAATATTTATGTTTTCGTGGGAGGGAGGAAAAGATTTTGGGAATTAGGATTTGGAATTTATTTATTATTTGGTGCTTGGGATTTGGGATTTTATTTCTATTCGCTATTGATTAAAGATAAATCTACTATATTTTTTGTTCCGTACGTTTTATGATCTCATTTTGAAGTTCTTTACCGAGATCGTTAAAATAATCGCTATATCCGGCAACACGTACGATTAAATCGCGGTATTTTTCCGGATGCTTTTGGGCATCTCTCAAAGTATCCGTGGTAACGACATTGAATTGTATATGATGACCATTCATTCTGAAATAACTGCGAATAAACGACACCAGTTTTGCGGTTCCCTCTTCGTTATCAAACATCGATGGGGAAAGTTTCTGGTTTAATAGCGTGCCGCCTGTTTTTAACTGATCAATTTTGGCGGCAGATTTTGCGACGGCCGTGGGTCCTTGCGTATCTGCTCCCTGTACCGGGGATATACCCTCTGATAAGGGTTGTTTCGCCCGGCGTCCGTCCGCTGTTGCACCAATAACACTCCCGAAATATACATGGGAGGTTGTGGGCAAAAGATTAATCCTGAATGTCCCGCCTTTAATCGTGGGCCGGCCGTTAATGGAATCATAAAAGATCTGAAATATTTCCCTTGCATTTTGATCGGCATAGTCGTCATCATTCCCATATTTGGGGGTGTGAAAGAGTAATTGATTTCGGATAGATTCGAATCCTTTAAAATTGGCCGCCAGGGCTTCCAGAAGTTTGTTCATCGTGAATTTCTTTTGGTCATATATATTGTATTTAATGGCAGTCAGGATATCTGTTAAGCTGCCCATGCCCACACCTTGTATATAACTGGTATTATACCTGGCACCACCGGCATTGTAGTCGGTAGCATTGGCAATACAGTCATCGATGAGTAATGAAAGAAAGGGTACCGGCATATAATCGGCATAAATCCGGTCAATAATATTATTGCCTTTTATCTTAATATCTACGAAGTGTTTGACCTGCTTTCTGAACGCCTCTAACAACTTCTTAAAAGTGGTCAATTGATCGATTTGGCCGGTTCGCAAACCGATACAACGACCCGTACGGGGATCCACGCCATTATAAAGAGTGATTTCGAAAACTTTTACCAGATTGAAATAACCGGTAAGAATATAACTTTCCGTCCCAAAGGCGCCGGCTTCCACACAACCGCTGGCGCCACCGTTTCGGGCATCTTGGATCGTTTTTCCCTGAGCGGTCAATTCCTGAATGATCGCATCCGTATTAAAAATAGAGGGCTGTCCATATCCGGTTTTAATGATATTTGTTGCCTGTTTGAGTAAATGATCCGGATTCTTCTTACTGATCTGAACCATGGAACTGGGCTGTAACAGACGCATTTCCTCAATGACATCAAGCAGGATATACGATAATTCATTCACGGCATTGGAACCATTCGCTTTTAATCCGCCGATGTTTATCAAACAAAAGTCCGTGTAAGTATTACTCTCTTTGGCTGTAATACCGATTTTTGGTGGGGCCGGATGATTGTTGAATTTTATCCAGAATGCCTGCAATAATTCAATAGCAGCGGTTTTGGTTAAGGTTCCATTCCGCAGGTCTCTGCGATAGAATGGAAACAGATGCTGATCCAGTCTTCCTGGATTAAAAGAATCCCAGGGATTCAGTTCCGTGATCACTGCCAGATGAATAAACCAATAATGTTGAAGAGCTTCGTGAAATGTTAACGGGGCTGACTCCGGTACACGCTCACAGATGCGGGACATGGCCAGCAGCTCTTTTTTCCTGTGCGAATTTTTCTCAGTTTTGGCGAGCTCTTTAAGCGCCCTGACATGTCGTTTGGCAAAAAGAATCAGAGCATCAGCGGCGATTGTCATCGCTTTTAATTCTTCACGTTTATTGAGGGCCTGGTGATTGTTATAGAAATCAAGATTTTTCAGGGTATTCTGAATATCCTTTTTAAGATCAGCTAAACCTCTGGTATAGATTTTGTTACCACAAACCGTATGACCCGGTGCTCTTTGCTCCTGAAATTCGGTGAATATACCGGCATGATAGGATGCGATCCAATTTTCGTCCATAGCAGTAAATATTCTATCCCTCTGGGTCTTATTCTTCCAGAAAGGAATAATTTCTTCTTTATAGATCCTTTTAGTTCTTGCGTCGACTTTAAATGATACTTTCGGGCGTGAATCCAGGATCTCAAGATCCTTAAGGGAGTGGAGACAAATTTCCGGATAGGTGGGTGTGGCTTTCGGTGCCGGCCCCCGTTCGCCCACAATAAGTTCACCATCATTAATACAAATTTTTTTATGTTCAAGAATATATTTCAGTGTTAATGCTCTCTTAACGGGAATTGAGACCTGCGCGGCCTGATCGCTTTTATAGAATTTGGTTACCAATTGCGCACGCTCCGGAGACAGACGATTAACAGCCCGTAAACTTTGTGCCCTCAATTGACGGATTCGAGCGTTCATATTATCCTCCGATTTTTACGGGCAGTCCGCTTTTTTCAAACAGGCCCTTCATTCTTTCCATTGATGCCTTTGAAGGTTCTTTGGTGCCGGTCATTAAATTTTCCTTCTGTAATTTCGTGTATTTATGCCCGGCGATTTTATGATAGGGTAGAAGATCTATTCCCAGAAGACTTGTTTTTATTTCTGCTATATATGATAAAAGGGCTTCTATATTTAGTTTATCATCTGTTATCCCCGGAATAACCGGAAATCTTATGATAATGGGTTTTTGGTTCCGGATTAACGAGTGTAAATTATTAAGGATATTTTCATTAGAAACCCCGGTATATTTTTGATGCAGGGACTCATCAATAAATTTCAGATCATAAAGAAACAGATCCACCCTGGGTATGATGGATTCAAATATATTTGCCGCTGCATAACCGGTGGTGTCCAGAGTCGTATGAATGCCCTGTTTATGGCAGCGGTTTAATACCTCACCCAAAAAATTTGCCTGTACCAAAGGTTCTCCACCGGAGAAAGTAACCCCGCCGCCGGATTCATTATAAAAAACAACATCTTTGGTGATCTCAGCCATTACTTCATCAACGGTAATCTCTCTCCCTACGTTTTCTTCTTCCTCGAATATACAGCCATCAAAAACATTCCTACGGATCGCTTTTTCAATGCCTTCTGACTGGCTTTCCGGATTATGACACCACCAGCAACTGGCAGCACA
Organism: uncultured Calditrichota bacterium; assembly: GCA_964489835.1. GTDB lineage: Bacteria > Calditrichota > Calditrichia > JAJRVZ01 > JAJRVZ01 > CAZBBC01. The sequence continues at coordinate 2,091 of CAZBBC010000213.1, read as the reverse complement.
TCCCTTCAAAAAGATCGCTGTGCGGATGCCCGGACCATCATGCAAGGCAAAACGTTTAATATCGAAAATGATACCTTTAACCATAACGGTTGTCAATTGTTTCGTCTGCTTAGACGTTTAAGATTGAATAAAAAATACAAAATAAAAAATACAAAAACTATAATCGGAAATATTAGGTGTAGGGAATTAGTAACTTGGAATTTGGAATTAGGATTTAGGAATAAGGTATAGGGATATAGGGTATACGGGACTAGGGAACTTGCTAAATCATGGAGGATTTAGTCCCGATATGTCAGCCCCGTAAGACGGGGTCTTCGACACGGAGGATAGCGTATTATATCGGGGGAATTTGGAATTGGCTATTGACATGATTATAAAAAGAAGTAAAATTTCCTTATACCTTATACCTTATACCTTATACCTTATACCTTATACCTTATACCTTATACCTCTCTCCTGTCCAGATTTGAATTCTGCAGCCCGGATGCCTAAATTAAACCTGGTATTTTGGAGAATATTACGATTGAAAGTCAGTTTTTATACATTGGGGTGTCGTTTAAATCAGGCTGAAACGGCCATTATGGCCAAGTCATTAAAGAGTTCAGGATTTGAAATCACCGAATTTGGTAAGCCCGTTGAAATCACGGTTATTAATACCTGTACGGTCACGGAACAGGCTGATGCAAAATGTCGTCAGGCTGTTCGCAGAGCTCTCCGCCGCGATCCGGACACTTTTATTGCCGTTGTTGGCTGCTATGCACAAATGGCTGTGGATACGATACGTAAGATTCCCGGTGTAGATTTAATCATCGGCAATGAGCATAAACTTCAGATCGCCGATTATATCAATGGCGTTGAAAAGCAGAAACAGCCACTGGTAATCCATTCATCAAAAATTAGTAGGGATGAATTTACGATTGAAAGCTACGGTCTGTATGATAATTCTACCCGGGCAAATCTAAAAATTCAGGATGGATGTAATTTTGTCTGCAGTTTTTGTATCATTCCCACCGCCCGCGGTCCGGCCAGAAGCAGGAAATTTGATGATATTATTCGCGAGGCGAAAAAATTAGTTGATCTGGGACATCAGGAATTAGTATTGACAGGCGTTAATATCGGAACTTATCATTGTGAAGAAAATACCGTTCTTACGGTTTTAAAAGAACTGGAAAAAATTAATGACCTGAGACGTATCAGAATATCTTCCATCGAGCCAACGACTATTCCGGCGGAAGTAATCAGATTAATGGCAGATTCTGAAAAAATATGCAAGCACCTTCATATACCTTTGCAAAGCGGAGATGATCATATCCTCAAACTGATGCGCCGAAAACACACGGCCGCTGAGTATGCGAAATTTATTGATTTTGTATATAAAATGGTTCCCGGTATAGGCATCGGGACAGATGTGATGGTCGGGTTTCCATCAGAAGATGACGTTTCTTTTACCCATACAAAAAAGTTTCTGGCAGATCTGCCGATTGCCTATTATCATGTGTTTTCATACTCTGACCGGAAGGGAACCGGTTCCTATCGCATGACCGCTAAAGTGGATCATCATCAAAAGAAAAACAGATCACTAATTTTGACCGAACAGGGAAGAAGAAAAAGACGAGCCTTCTATGAACAATTTGTCGGAAGGCAGATGCCCGTTTTGCTGGAACAAAAAAAAAGCGACGGTTTCTGGTATGGCTATACCTCGAATTATATAAATGTCGCAGTTGAAAGTGAAAAAGAATTACACAATAGGATTATCCCGGTTCATTTGACAGAGGCGGATGAGGAACGGTTGGTGGGCGTTTTAATGTAGGGGTACGGTCTCTGTGCTCGAAGGGTATAGGGTATGTGGTATAAGGTATAAGGGAATTTGGAATTGGGGTTATGGTTTAAGGGGTATAAGGGTATAGGGTATAAGGTATATGGGAATTGGGATTGAGATATAAGGTGAAGGGGTATCGAGGTATAAGGTATAAGGTATATGGGAATTGGGAACTGCCTATTGATATTATTATTTAAAAAAACAAATTTTTCTTATACCTTATACCTTATACCTTATACCTTATACCTTATACCTTATACCTTATACCTTAT
>CAZBBC010000212.1:0-6006 GCA_964489835.1 uncultured Calditrichota bacterium | reverse complement strand
GATATTAATTTTATTTATAAACCTAAAAACAAGAAATTATACTGTGATATTCTTTGTTTGATGTCGATTTATTTCACGGAGTGGTGGCATACTCCTGAAAGAGTAATAGAATTTGTTGAAAAAGCGAAACAGTATTGTGATAAAATTGTCTGGCTGAATGACAATGACAGCACCGGGGTTACACACTTTGAGCTTTTACCTTATGTTGATCTTTATTTAAAAAAACAATTACTCAAAGATAAGACACAATATACTAAAGCGTTATATGGCGACCGCCTTTTTACCGATTATTATCATAAAGAGTTCGGTATCGTCGATGAAACAATCTATCAATCGAAACCACTTGATCTGTCGTTAGCACATAAAGTACAGCTTTCCTGGCATATTGGACTGGGTGACATGGCTGGTGATATTCTGCCACGCTCAGCAAAATTAATTCGTTCACATATGCACCCACAATATCCGAAAGCATTACAAGATGTTAATGGATCAAGAAGCTTCGATTTTATGTTTAAAGGTACTCGTAAGTATTTCCGTAATACCGTATCTTTCCACCGTGAAGAAATTGGCAAAAAATTAGATAATATGACTCAATTGAAAGCGGTTCTTCGGGGCAGGGTATCTATACCTGAATATAAGCACCAGATGTGTCAATCAAAAATTGTAATCAGCCCTTTTGGGTGGGGTGAGATAGGAGTCAGGGATTTCGAAACATGGATATATGGGGCAGCATTAATGAAACCTGATATGTCACATATGGAAACCTGGCCGGACGCATTTATTCCTTTTGAAACATATTATCCAATTAACTGGAATTTTGATAACCTGGAAACAGGCATAAAACAGTTGCTCGATGATGATCAGCTCAGGGTAAGGCTTGCTAAAAACGGCCAAAATATTTATACGCGAATGACATCTGAAGAGGGCATGGAAGATTTTTGCAACTGGTTTGTCCAGCAGATAGAAAGATGAACTTAAATAATAAATTAAACCCCACAGAAAAGCATTTTGATGAAATATTTGCAGATAAAGCTAAAATTGAATATCAGCTCGACATTCGTAAAATGGGGTCTAAAGATAAGCGAATAGTCGATTTATTAGAAAGACATGGAGTCAAAGGCAAAAACTGTCTTGATGTAGGACCGGGCACGGGCAGATGGATAAAATTCCTAAGACAAATGGGCGCTAAAAGTATTACCGCTCTTGACATATCTGATCAGGCTATAGATAAATGCCTACCCTTTTGCGATGAAATAAAAAAAATTGATATTGAAAAAGAACCGTTTGACCTAAGTTCAAATTCATTTGATATTGTTATTTCATTTGAAGTTTTAGAACACCTGTACGATCCAGCACATTATCTAACAGAAATGCTGCGGGTAATGGATGATGACGCATTTCTCGTTATGTCTACTCCGAATATGACATCATTAATCTCAAGAATAAGGATGCTTTTGGGGGAGCTGCCGGTGACAGTCGCCTCAGATCCCACCCATGTCCGCTTTTATCGAAAAAAAGATATTAAAGGTTTATTCAAAAAATTTAATCTGCATACAACTTTTCTTCCCACCTCAATATCACTTAATCCACTTAATCCCAAAAGCCAATTTTGCATTCCATCTTTCCAGCTAATTTCTTCACTTGACGATAGCCTTGTATTTTATACCTATAAAAGAAAATCCTGGAAAAATCTTTATTGTTGATAATTTTTCATTATTAAGCAATGTTTCCTCGAACACATAAGGGTGAAAAATCTTATCGCCTGAAAAAAAGGCGACTTGAAATCCAAATAATATTATCTGTAATTGAAAACCATATAAAAAAGCATACATCGAACTTCAATTCTCAATTAAATATTCTAGAATTTGGCTGTGGAAATGGTTTTCAGATCCCCTATCTTCAAAAATTAGGCATTGTAACAGCCACTGATATATCCATCCCCAACAATCTTAATCTAATGAAGCCAGCAGACTTTGTAGAATGTGATATATCAAATTCTCCATTTCTTGATGATCAGTTTGATCTCATTTTTTCCAACCATGTAATTGAGCATATTAGAGAACTTAATAAAGCTTTTAATGAACTGAAACGAATCGGAAAAAGAAATTGTCTTTATGCGTTGTCAGTCCCCACCAACGTATGGCTGTTGCTATCCATTCCTGCTCAATATCTCCAGAAATTCAGACTCGTCTGGTCGAAGCTAAGGTCGATAGATGAAAAATATTATAATAAAGCAACCGAACACGAAATAAGCGATATATCTTATTCAAATAAAATTCCTATTATACATAAATTGATAGATAAGCTCATACCTCACGGCCATGGCATAATTCGTAGTTTTACCGGATGCTATCATGACTTTAAAATAAAATCCTGGTCCAAATTGCTCACCCAGCATGGTTTCAAATTGCAGGAGACATTTCCGCTATTACTGTATGCGCCATCGGAATGGCCAATTATCCCTGTGCTGCCAGTTCCAAACAGATCTATAATTTGTTCAAGTGTTTTATTTCTGGCAACCCAAAAATGATAAACACTTCAAGAAAAAACTCACTGTAATGAAAGTAGCCCATTTAATACCTCAACTTTTTACCAATACAGGAGGATTACAAGTCTGTTTGCACAATATCTGCAAAAGGCATGTGCGAAAGAATGTTGATACCTTTGTGTTTTGTTATGACGCCGATTTAAAGACCACAGTTACAGATTATAATGTCGTAAAATTATTTAATTTTAGAGCAATCACTCAGCTTTATCCTATCAGTAAAATGCTCATCACATTCTATATCGACAGACTTCAAAAGAAATATGATTTTGATCTATGGCAAATCTATGGTGGATACCCTTTCGGAGCATTTTTAGCAGATTATTTCCAAAAAAAACACCTACCTGCCATACTGCGTTGTTCAGGAGACGATATTCAAATTAATGAAGAAATTGACTATGGGGTCCGAAGAAACACTAAAGTCAATCGAATAATTTTTAAAAACTATAAAAAATATCCTGCTGTTGTCGCGATAACAGATACTGTCAGGCAAGAATATCTAAAACTCAGCGTGTCAGCAGAGAGAATCAAATTGATCCCCAATGGAGTTGACATCGACCGTTTGCAAAGAAATTCCAAACAGGATGTCCGCAAAAAGCACGGTATACCACCAGATAGCACTCTTATTCTAAGCGTTGGCCGAAACCATCCCAAAAAAGGTTATGCGTTAATACCTGACATTTTAAATATGGTGCTTAATCAAGGAATAGATGCTTATTGGATTATCATTGGCCGGCGAAGCAGTGAAATGAGGGAAAAAATCAAATCTCGCTCATTAAGCGATAGAATCATTTTGGTTGAGGAAATTGAGAGCACGGGTAGCAGCTATTACCTTCCTCCTGAGGAGTTAATCCATTACTATCACGGTGCTGATTTGTTTGCGATGACCTCATTATTAGAAACGTTTGGAATCGTTTTGATCGAAGCGGTAGCAGCCGGTTTGCCTGTTGTGTGTTTCAATGCACCGGGCATTAGAGATGTCATGACATCTGACTGTGGCATAATCTGCCCATTGAACGATATCAAAGCTTTCGCTGATGCAATCTTTCGCTTGGTGAAACGAGAAAAAAGCCAGGTTTTAACCGAGCGCTGCCATTCTTATGCTGAGCGCTTCTCCTGGGATATTATTTCCGATAAATATCTGGAGCTCTATTCATACTTGCTGAATCAGAATGAATTAAAATCGGTTTGATGATGAAAATCCTTCATTGTATTCCAAGTATGGGAGGTGGCGGAGCAGAGCGTCAACTTTGTTATCTTGCAGAACAAATGCCACTTAAGGGGATCGACTTTCATGTAGCTTATTTTAAAGAAGGCCCAAACAGTAAGCGATTGAATAATTCAGGTGCAGTTGTTCATAAGCTGTCGTGTCGCAGCAACTATGATCCCATGATCATTTATAAAATAGTAAAAATTACCCGAAGTATTAATCCTCACATAATTCAGACCTGGATTTCCCAAATTGATATTCTCGCAGGCCTTTCCTCAGTATTCTTAAAAACCCCTTTAATATTATCAGAAAGAAACAGCTCTTTGGCCTATAGTGGCGGATGGAAGGATCGCCTAAGAATAGCCGCCGGAAGAAGGGCGGACGCAATAATTGCGAATTCTAAAGAAGGGATTAATTACTGGACTGATAAGGTTAAAAGATCTTTGCTAACAGTTATCCCTAACGGAATCCCTTTTTATGAGATATTGCAAACTCCAAAAATTTCATTGTCATCCATGCAGATTGATGAATCAAATGAAATTATTATTTTTGCAGGCAGCTACAACGATAGACAAAAAAATCTGTTTAACTTATTGAAAGCTCTTCAAATAGTTCTGTATGAAAGGGATAAAGCTGTTGCTATATTTTTTGGAGATGGTCCTCAAAAAAAAGATATTATTAATATAAAAGAAAAATATGAAGTTAGAGATCGAATTAAAATAATGGATTACACAAATGAACTCTGGAATTGGTTTAAAGTGGCAAATATAGTTGTATCTATTAGTAATTATGAAGGAAATCCAAATACGGTTCTTGAAGCAGTGGCTTCCAAATGTCCGGTGGTTATTTCTGAAATTCCAGAACACAGGCAAATTTTAGATGAGGATTCTTCATATTTTGTTCCGGTTTCTGATACAAAAGCTATTGCAGCTGGAATAATTAAAGCTCTTTCTGACCCTGATGAAGCTCAATGTAAAGCAGAAAACGCATATAATAAGGTAAAAATCTGGTCAACAGAAACCGTCGCTGATAAATATATTGAGTTTTATTATAAATTGTTAAATCAAAAAGGGTTCTGATTTATGATAATGATAATAAGCTCTTTGCATGAACAGTTGATATCTGAAATATCATATATTCTGTAATGATACATTCTCAAATGGAAATTGTTATCAACGCACTTTCCGCACGACGTGGTGGAGGACAGACTTATTTAGTAAACCTGTTGGAAAATCTTAACGATTTCAATGGAAACAAAATCTTTGTTTTAGCACCTGATTCATTACAAATTCCCTCTCACCCCAAAACAGAAAAAATCCGAGTTAACTGGCCAACAGAAAACCCTTTATTTAGAGCTTTTTGGGAAAGATATTGCCTGCCGAGTTTGCTAAAAAAACTTAATGCGGGCATTCTTTTTTGTCCTGGAGGTTTAATTAATACCCCTATTTCCAAAGATTATAAAACTGTAACTATGTTTCGCAATATGATTCCATTTGATAGAGTTCAGAGGGCGAAATATCCATACGGCTTAATGCGTATTCGCAATTGGATTCTCGAACGTGAGATGTTGAAAAGCATGTTAAAGGCTGATTTGGTTATTTTTATATCCGATTTTGCAAAACAACTTATTAATAACCGTACAGGATTTAAATTAAAAAAAACAGTAACTATACCACACGGAATAAATAATATTTTTAAAATTTCAGAAGAGAAAAAACCAAATCGCCCAAAATGGTTGCCAAAGGAAGAATACCTCTTATACGTATCAATTTTCGATATGTATAAAAATCAGCTTGAAGTTGTAAAAGCGTATCATCTGTTCAAGAAACGTCGCAAGACGATTGAAAAACTGGTGCTAGCGGGCCACAATAAATCTGCCTATGGTAAAAAAGTTTTACATGAGATTTACAGATTGGGATTACAAAATGATATCATTTTTCCAGGAGAAGTAAATTACACAGAACTTCCAGGTGCATATTATTATGCCAAACTGAATATTTTTGCCTCTGAATGTGAGAATTGCCCCAACATTCTTTTAGAGGCCCTTGGTGCAGGCCGACCACTATTGGCTTCCAATAAGCAGCCGATGCCCGAATTTGGCGGTGATGCAGCGGTATACTTTGACGCTTCTTCCCCTGCTGATTTGGCAGATAAGATGTCCGTCATTATGGATGATGACAATAAAATAAAAAAAATGTCGTTGAAAGCGATAGAAAGGTCACATTATTATGACTGGCGTAAAACAGCCGGT
>CAZBBC010000211.1:0-6245 GCA_964489835.1 uncultured Calditrichota bacterium | reverse complement strand
TATGCGGTAGTATTTTAAATGAAAGCACCTCCTTGATATCTGGTTCAACCCAGATTCGATCTCCGGAAAACTGCAAGCGAATCTCGTCATTAATATCGGGTCCATCAAAGGCAAAAGAATGTATTGCCTGACCAACCAGAATATGGTCGGGTGAAAGGCTGCCCAATTGTTGTATCCGGCGTAAAGTAAAGCGAAGATCCTTGGCTGAGAAATACCGGGGATCCCGTTCTTCAATCGTAATATCGTCATTATCGGCCTTTGGGAAAAAACTGTCATGCCATTTTTTCTTTGTTTTTAGGCGGATGGTAACCACATTCTTTTCATCGATACTAATCAGTTCACCCAGTCCATCTTCATAGGTAATCCCACTCGGATTTGCTGATACGTTAAACAATCCATCAAAAAGCACTTCATCCAGTTTATCGGAAAGGGCATTATAATCCGGTAAATGAGGATCCACTTTCGGTTTTTGATGAGCAATGTAGGGAATAACAATTTTACCGGACTGGTCTTTTTTCCAGAGAAAAAACAGAAGTACAGCCGCAACGGCAATAACGCTGCTACCGATGATGATATATTTTTTCATAAGGGTATCCTTTCAATTTTTTTATTCGTTCTTTTGTCCCGCCGCGGCGGATCTTCGACTTGATACAAAAGAACCAAAAAATCAAGGCTGTAAAATAATTTGCAGAAATTCCATCGCTTGCTTCACTAAAATTTTTAAACTCGCTTCGCTCAGACAGTAAAAATTTTTAACGTTTCGCATCACGAGAAATTTCTAACAAATTATTTTAATGCCGCTATTTATAGAATCTTTCGCAGCGGCGCAAAAACCCATAAAGACTATGAAAAATGAATAAATATCAATTTCCTTTATCATTTGTCTTTTTTCATTTTTCATAAAAATCGTTGCGTCGTTGCGTCTTTGCGAGAAATGATTTATCTCACACAAACGATTTAATTCTTTTTAATTATCGGTTTTTGGGCCATTACACTGATCTCGAGCACTTTAAAAGCATTATAGGTAAAGCGAATTTCGAGAACATTATTTCCCGTTTTGTTAACCTGCAATGGAGTTATCTGAGCGATATAATCATTATCAGGATCCGGTGCTGTGATCGTAAACCGGCCTTCATTTTTTAATATGTTTTTATTAAATGTGATCGCATCATACCATTGGCGGCTGCCGGCATGACGGGCCAGTTCCTGGGGAAGTTTGACATTTACATCGTACACCGGAAAATTAGCTTCTGTGGGGATCTGAAGATTGATTTTTGCTATATATTGATTAGATCCGCCAATTTCGCTGGTTACGGGCAGAGCATAAAGTTTTCGGTATTCTTTTGGTTTTGTGACCCACTTCGAGGCGTTGGGATCACATTCAGCGACCAGATTTTTAATCTTCTTATTGTCCCCCTGATAATTGCGTCCATGGATAACAATGGCCCGTGCTTTCTCCACTCCCTGCACATGCATGGCATCCGTAAAGGACTGATAAAGGGCGTCGATGGCAGTTTCCGGGAATTTGTGATGACGGAGATAATTCAGCTGATTGCTCAGGTCCTGGTTTTTTTGAGCAACGCTCCCCGGCCTTGTACTAAATGTCAGTGAATAGGCGGGATAAAGTGCAGGATTACTATAAAGGGAGTCAACAGAGCTTACGGTTGTTTTGTTTGCTTCGATGAGGGTATTGGCGTTTGCCAGTGAAACACGTATTACTTTATTGGTAATAGAGTCCTCATAGGCTCTGACCAGATTTTCCTTCCGCGGAATGATCTTACCGGGATTGATGAAATTGTTATCCAGATGAAATTTACGCAGGGCATTTTCAGCCGCCGCGAAATTATTTAAACGCAGGGCGGTGGAAATAGCCTGGCGCTGTTGTGTCAGGGATAATTCATCAAGAGCTGCGTATTGTATCTTTAGAAAATCCAGATCCGGATTCTGCTTTAAAAGTTGTAGGATCTCACTGAAATTTCCCTGGCTGCGCAGCATATTGATCTGAGGCATCAATGCCTCAGCCCGGCGAATTTTATTTTCAAGATCCCGGATTTCATTTTTTACATCAATGATGGATCTGCTCAACGCTGAAGCACAGGGATATGACTGATAATTACCAAAAACTTCTGTATCAGATGAGGGTAGATTATAATTCATGCGCGATAATTGCGCCCGCTTGTCCGAATAGAATGCCCCGGTTGGCCACTCCGAGGCAGTCATCAGATCCTTGTTTAAAGAATTTAGCTGCTCATTGATTTCAGCGAGAGTGTTCGCCCGTTCATTATAGATCTTTATAAAGGAGACCAATTCCGTTAATGTTGGATCCGGTGAATTTCCGGAGGCAGCATATAATTCCTGAACCGGTTGTAAATCAATCTCAATCGGCGTGCTTTTGGTTTTTTTACGTAATTGTTTTTCGTAGTACGGTGCTACGGCTGAAAGAGAACGGTTCAATTCCTTATTAACCGTGATAATGAAATTTTCCGGGTAAGCCGATTTATCAGTCAATAATTTTGAATAAGCAGGCGCCAAACGTACAAACTTTTCAATGTCCGGTTTTGGGGCGCTAATGACCTGCAGTAATTCCAATAGCTGATGATAATTTTTTTGAAAGGTTAGCTCGTCCGAGAGTTGATTTTTTAACTGGAGATAATCCAGATAAGCCTGATCCCTTGAATTGAGAATTTCCGGAGGGAATATGGATTCAATCTCAGAAAGTTGCTGATTAACCTGCTCGATGTTTTTTGATTTATTCAAAACTGATTGTTTCTCTCCGGGATAATCGACATCGGTTAGTTTAATGCTAGTGCCGATTTCTTCTATGATCTTTCTGGATTGGGTGTTTTTTTGGAGAATCTCTTCAAATTCGGCGTGTTTTTTCTCAAATTTATAGCGCCAGACAGCAACATAACGGTAGGTCATGTCCAGAATTACGTCCCGACTTACATTTTCGATCACCCAGTAAAACGTCGGTACGGTTTTGTCGAGCAGAAAAACACTGGAAGTAATTGGATTTTCACTCTCATCACTGATTTTGATGATCGGTCCTTTTCCATCATCAAAGGCACGCGTCAAATAGGAGATGATCGGACTTTTGTCATCGAAGTCCAGGACCAGAAAAGTGTTTTCGTTATCCGTTTTCGGGAAACGGATAAAGTATTTGTCACCTTCGTCTAGTTCAAACTTCTCCTGATCATCAAGAAGCTCAATGTAGCCGTCTTCAACAAAAGAAATTTGTGGGACCGGTTCTAATTCCTTGTAAGCCGCGCATCCGGCCATTAAAATACTAAAAATATAAACGATCCATTTTGAATATTTCATATTTTCCTCGCCCCCAAAATGAAAGGATGATTAAAACGGTATGTTTTAAGTCCAACAATACCATGATAGGTAGTGCTGGATTTGAAATAGATACAATTAATTTAATGATTTTGTTCAAAAAAGAAAAATTTAAGAATGGCTGGCTGCGATCGCTGCGGCACTGAGAAATTCCAGCGGTATTTCGTGTGATTTTCCGCAACGCGGACAATCTATATTCTTTTGAGATAATCCTTTAGGTATCTTCATTTTCATACCACAGGTACAAGTCAACAGGCCATATCCTTCCACACGGTGCAGAATATCTTTGATATCACGCATCTCCTTTTTAGCGTCATGGGTGGCGGCAGTGGGTTGGCGAATACTCTGCTCTTCTGCGGACTGCAGCGCACCGACACCCAGAACGCCTTGATTATCATGTAACTGACGGAAAGCTTCCTCATAAGCCTTCAAAGAGGAACTGCTGGTCATACCGCGCAATACATGGATACGGTCTTCGGTTGGTGGGTGGGTGCTGAAAAGACCGACCTGTGAAGTTGTTGCGGCCATAGGATTGACAATAAACATTGGTGCCAGGGCACGGCTTTTACTGAATTTTTTACTCTGACCAGCGGCAATCTTCTCCAGGGCCGAGGCTAATCCCTCCGGATAACGGGTAAAACGGGCGGCGCTGGCATCAGCCAGGTATTCACGTTGTCGCGATGTGGCAAAGTAGAGAATCTGAACCAAAAAAGGTGCAAGAATAGCAAGAGCAATACTGATTACCAGTATGACCAGCTGTGCCTGACCGCCGCCTTCGGAGGATCGCCGCCGTGAACCGGAACTGAACCACATACCACGCATAAAAAGATCAGCCAAAATGATTACTGCGCCTACGGTTACCCCGGCCAGTGTCATGAATAAGGTATCACGGTTAGAAATGTGTCCGAGCTCATGGGCGATCACACCCTGCAGTTCATCACGATTCAGCCGGGACATCAGACCAGTAGTAACTGCAACTGCCGCTCTTTCCGGTTTAAGCCCGACTGCAAAAGCATTGGGAACGCTGGAATCGATGATAAAAACACGTGGTATTACCGGCAGGCCGGCAGCGATCTTCATTTCTTCGACGATGTTAAATAATTGTGGCGCATCATCATGAGTTACTTCACGGGCACCGGCGGTAGCCAATAGGATGCGCTCTCCGCCGGAAACGCTTACCAGAAGCATGATGATCCAAAAAACCATAGCGGCTAATATACCGAGAAAGATTCCTTCCCGCGGATCTTGGGCAAAGAAATAGGCGCCGATAGCCGCGCCAAGAGTGGCAAGGACACAGGTCATCAGAATGATCAGCCATAATGACTTTCGCTTATTAGTGCGGATTGCTTCCCACATAGACTCTACCTTTTATGTTTCCCGTTAATTGGCATGAAGCGGTCTCATGCGCCCTGGTGTGGCTTGTTTCTTATGCCTTAGAATTCCACTTTAGGGACTTCACGCTCGGTAGGCTCTTCAATTTCAAAAAATTCAGCCTGTTTAAAGCCAAACATATTGGCAATAATATTGGACGGAACGCTTTCGATTTTGACATTAAACGCCAGTACCTGATCGTTATAAAACTGACGTGAAAAACCGACCTTATTTTCCGTTGACGCCAGTTCTTCCTGTAGAGAAAGAAAATTCTGGCTTGCTTTGAGATCCGGATAGTTTTCCACGACCAGCATAAAGCGGCTAATAGCGTTGTTTAATTCACCTTCTGCCTTGGCCTGATTCGCCACACCTTTGGCCTCTACGGCCTGCGTGCGTGCCTTAGTGACGGAATCGAGGGTATCCCGTTCGTGTTTCATATACCCTTTAGCGGTTTCGATCAGGTTGGGGATAAGATCGTGGCGTCGTTTGAGCTGCACATCAATTTGCGACCAGGCGTTCTTGACCTGATTTCGCAGACGGACTAAACCGTTGTACATTCCTACAATCCATAAAACCAATACAACCAGAATAACTAATACAATGATCATACTCATCGGTCACCTCCTGAGGCTATCTATTTTATTTGAAAAGTGCACTAAAAAATTTATTAAGCTGCTGTAAACCGGGACTATCCTGACGGGTTTGGGCAATCGCAAGAAGTTCACCCCGGTCCAGCCAGATACCACCATCCCGCGGACAAATATCGACCTCAATATCCGTATGCGGAAAATCTTCGCGGTATAACTTTTTATGACAACGCGGACATCGCTTTTTGCCCTTTTTTTCTGTACTGATAGTAGAAAGATCCAATACCTGACCGGGAATATTAAGCAACATTTCCAGTTCCCCCTGGTCCAGCCAACAGCCGGCACAGGAAGGACAATAGTCCAGTTCCACCTGATCATATTCCAGAATAATCATTGCTGTTTTACATGCGGGGCAGTGCATAAAATCCTCCCGGTAATTATGGGATCAATTTATAAGTCGTTGATGAACGAAGCAAATGTAAAATGTAATGAAAGCGGGGGTTTACATTCCCCTGGCGTTCTACCAATTCTTTCTATTAAGTAGAGTCGTAGCATGCTACGTCTCTACAACCAAATTGACAATAAAATGAAAAAGTTATGACAATTTCATGACAACGATAACCAGAGATGCACGCATATTATCAATGAAAAAGATAAGTAATCGAATGAAGTAGAGGCGCATTGCGATGCGCCTCTTCGCCCGAGGTAAAATTCAAAAAATCTAAGGAGGTTTAGTGATGAAAAAATATCAGATAATCATTTTAATTATTTTCTCACTTTCATTTACACTCATGGCGCAGGAAGAAAATAGTCGGCTGTCTCCTTCATTCGCACCTGTTTCACCGGATACCTTGCTGGAGGAAAATTATATTTTCAGGACGAAACCCAATATCGCTGTAATGCCGTTTACAAATACGAATATACAGGCAAAAGAAACCGAAGATGGAA
>CAZBBC010000210.1:0-6347 GCA_964489835.1 uncultured Calditrichota bacterium | reverse complement strand
CCTATTCCCTATTGCCTATTCCCTATTTTTCTAATCAATGATGATAGCATTTTACTAATTTCAACAATATCATTTAATAAAATTTCAAAATCAGTTTTCTGGATGAATTTTAATCTGATACACAGTTCAATTTGTGTTTCTAATTCCAGGAGTGATCCTCTTGCAATAGAAAGAAATTGTATATAACTGCCGCCTGATTGTCTTCCGTATCCTTCTGCAATATTAGAAGGAATAGAAACTGCCGATCTTCTCATTTGGGATATTAATCCAAATTGTTCTTTCGATGGCAGTTTATCAGTAATCTGATAGATTAACTCAACCAAATCCATACTTTTTTGCCATACAATTAAATCTTTATAACTTTCTATCACAATATTCCCTATTCCCTATTGCCTATTCCCTATTGCCTATTCCCTACTCCCTACTGCCTATTGCCTATTCCCTACTCCCTACTGCCTATTGCCTATTCCCTACTGCCTAATTACTCAATCAAATCATTATTGATGGCATAGTGCGTCAGGTCGGCATTTCTATCCATTCCCATTTTTTCAAGAAGACGGGCCCTGTATGTGCTTACTGTTTTATCACTTAGAAAAAGTTCACCGGCAATTTCTTTAACCGGTTTTCCCTGAGCAAGCATACACATTATCTGGAATTCACGTTCAGAGAGTTTCTCGTGCGGTAATTTAGTGAGATCATCCGGTTTATCGAAGATAACTTTTTCCGCCAAAGCAGAGGAAACAAATTTACCCCCTGCAGCGATTTTTTTAATCGCAGATTCAAGTTCTTCATATACACTATCTTTACATAAATAACCGGATGCGCCTAATCTTAAGGCGCGTATAGCATACTGCGTTTGAGGATGTACACTCAGCATTAAAATATGTGCTTTTTCATGTCTGTCCTTCATCATCTTGAGAATATCAAGACCGCTCAAACCCGGCATCGATATATCGAGTATTACCAGGTCATGGTTATTTTTTTCAATTTTAGCCAGAGCTTCATGTCCGTCTCTTGCTTCATCAATTGTGGATACTTCATTCATTCTGTTAACAATTTGTTTAAGCCCCTCACGCACAACGGCGTGATCATCCGCGATTAATATTTTCATCATAAAACCTTATTAATTAATCGGCATTCCGACACTCAGACATGTTCCTTTATTAATTTCCGAGATTACTTCGAAATGGCCGTTAAATTGTTTGATTCTTTCACGTATACCGATCAATCCGAGTGAAGTAATATCATTAATTTTTTCCTTTGATATCCCTATACCGTCATCTTTCACTTCCAGATTAATTTCATCGTTATTACTGCAGAGCATGACATTTACCTTCGATGCTTTTGCATGTCTGATAATATTTGTCAGAGCTTCTTGTAAAATGCGGAACAAAGCAAGATTTCCCTGCGGGTCCGAATATACTATATCTTCTATATCTAAAGTACAATTTATACCGGTTCTCTTTTCAAAATCATTGCAATACCAATCAATGGTGGAAGATAAACCTAAATCATCAAGCATGGCCGGGCGCAGATGGGAAGATAGCCGCTGTACATCCTGGATAGTGTTGCTTACCAGTTCCAACATGTCATTTGTTTTTCGAAGGATCAAAGATTTGTCATCAGTATTATCAAGAAGCGCTTCCAAATCAAATTTTAATACTGTCAAAGACTGTCCAAGTTCATCATGAATTTCCCTTGAAATATACGTACGTTCTTTCTCAATTATATTGTCTAGATGTTTATAAAGTTGCTGCAATTGTTCATGCGATTTTTTAATTTTTTCTTGGGCTATTATACGTTCTGAAACGTCTCTTATTAATCCCAATATTCCGCATGTTACTTCACCCTTTCTCATAATTGAAGCATCAAACTCACCATAAAAAAGAGAACCGTCTTTTCTTATAAACTGTAAAATCAAATCTTTTGTTTGCGAACCATTTGACAGGGTTTTATTAAATGCATGCATTGCTTTTGAAATCTCAGAGTCGTGAAGAAATTCGGTAAAGATTCTACCTGTCATTTCTTCTTCGCTAAATCCAAAAACTTTATTTGATGCTGGTGATATATACTTAATTAAGCCTGATAAATCAGTGATGAATATAACATCAGCTATTTGTTCGGCTATTATTCGAAATTTTTTTTCACTCTCTTTTACTGCATTTTCTGCTTTGATGCGCAACGTAATATCAGTTAGAATACCTGTTATTCCAAGGAATTTTGATCTATTATAAAATCCTTTGCTCGAACTTCTAACATAACAAATTTCTCCGGACTTCTTAATCATTCTATACTCACTTGGATTAACACTTCCATCTTTCAATGTACCAAACAGATCTAATATTCTATTCAAATCTTCAGGACAAATAAATTCAGAAAAATATTTACCAATCAATTCGTCCGGTTTATATTCAAGAACATGTTCAACCGCACTATTAACAAAAGTAATTACTCCATCGGCACGAACAGTATAGAAAACATCATTAATATTTTCAATAAGATTACGGTATTTTTTTTCACTTTCACGCAGGACTTCCTCCATCCGCTTACGTGTAGTGATGTCCTCGATCATCACTATATAGTAGAGCGGCTTCCCCTCTTCGCTGTGGATTACCGAAACCGTCAGCGCCCCCAAGAGTATCTTGCCATTCTTCTTCAGGTAACGTTTCTCGCTCTTAAATTGCGTAATCTGCCCTTCCCACAGTTTCTTGAATGATTTCACATCCCTGGCGTGATCCTCCGGATCAGTTATATCTAAAAACGTCATGCTCTGAATCTCGTCCTGGGTGTATCCCAGCATTTTGCAGAACACCGCGTTGGTTCGCAGAAACCTGGAGTGGTTGGGACGCGCTATCACCATGCCAAGGGGGCTTTCTTCGAAGATCTTTCGGAAGCGTTCTTCGCTTTCACATAATATATCCTCCGTTTGTTTGCGCTCGGTGATGTCGAGCACCACTCCAAACATGCGCGATGGCTGACCATCCTCGTTTTTGCTGACCTCGCCCTTGCTATGGACCCATCGAATGGTCCCATCGGGTCTTTGGATGCGGTATTCCTGATCATAGGGTTGAATACCTGCCACAGCATTCTGGATTGCCTGGATAACCTTATGGCGATCTTCGGAATGAATATGGTCAGGCAGGGTGGCTAAATTGAGCTTCTTTACTTGTGGATCGAGACCAAAGATTCGATAGGTTTCATCTGACCATTCGATTTCGCCTGAAATAATGTCCCGGGACCAATAACCTATATGGGCGATTTGTTCAGCGCGACGCAGGTTATCCTCACTCTCGCGCCTTTTTTCCTCTGTCCGCTTGCGCTCGGTGACGTCCAGGTGGGAACCCAGCATTCTGATGGGTTTTCCTTGTTCATCAGTTATTACCGAAGCCTTGGCAAGTATCCAACGATAAGTGCCATCTTTATGTCGGAATCGAAATTCATTTTCAAAATCAGGATAAGGATTTTCTATAAATTTTTGAACTCTTGAGGCTGCCTGTTCCAGATCATTAGGATGAACACGGTTCTTCCATTCGGAAAAGTCGTTTGATATTTCCCATTCTTCATAGCCAATTTGCTGTTTCCATTTCGGTGAATAATAAACCACGTTCGAATTCAAATCCCAATCCCATAAACCGATATTAGATGCCCTGATCGTCATTTCCAGTTGTAGTTTTTTTTCGCGAAGTGTTTCCTCTATTTGCTTGCGCTCAGTGATGTCCATATAGGTTCCGAGTACGCCGATGATCTCCCCCTTAGAATTGCGCAGCGGTATCTTGTTCGTAAGAAGCGTAATAATATTCCCTTCCGGAGTTGTCTGTTTTTCTTCGATGAGCAGTTTGGTAATACCGTTCTCGATGACTTGTCGGTCATCCTGGCGATACAACTCTGCCTGATCACTCCACCCCATCTGGAAATCATCTTTCCCAATGATTTCCTTCGGATCGGAAAATCCCGCATCGCGCGCGAATATCTCGTTACAGCCCAAGAAAACGAGATTCTTATCCTTCCAGAATATCCTTGCGGGGACCGCATTGATAATCCTTTCGATTATCTGTTTTGACTCGCGCAAATCAA
The DNA here is from genome assembly GCA_964489835.1 of uncultured Calditrichota bacterium. Taxonomy (GTDB): domain Bacteria; phylum Calditrichota; class Calditrichia; order JAJRVZ01; family JAJRVZ01; genus CAZBBC01. Next base: position 2,273 of record CAZBBC010000210.1, on the reverse strand, counting down.
TTTCCACCTGCTTGTGCGCGGTGATATCCTGGGCGGTGCCAAACAGATTTTTTACTTTCCCGGTTTTATCTTTTACGGCTGTTCCGATGGCATGCATCCACCTTATCCCGCCATCAGGACGCACCAGTCTGAAAACAATGTCGAAAGGTATACCATTCGTACTTGCCCTGGTGATTGCTTCATCTAGTATCGGCCAGTCTTCCGGATGCGTATGGATTTCATGATCGGTGAATGATGGTTCACCTTTGTCCGGATCAATTCCAAAAATCCGGAAAATCTCTTCAGACCAAACAGGCGTTCCGATAGCCGGATCAAGTTCCCAATGGCCAATATGGGCTACTTTCTGGGCTTCTTTGAGGAGGGCTTCACTGGTGCGCAATCTTTCCTTTGTCTGCTGGCGCTCTTCTTTGATAATTGCAATATCCCGGATCTGTTTATTAAGCGACTTGATTTCTTTAATTAATTCATTTTTGCTTTTATTTTGTAAAGCATCCATGATTTTTATCCTGTTAATACGGTCAATTTTTTTTCTCGTCTGATCATTTGATACTATCTGCAGACAGTTAATTTTTTTGCAATTCCTTAATTTTATCTTTCAATTCCTTGATTCTGAATTCCCGGCCAACAAAAAGTTTGTTAAATTCTCTGAGTTTCAGATTTTTCTCTTCCAGTTCCGTCGTGCGTTCAGCAACCATCTTCTCCAGTTGTTCATGGTATTTATCTAATTCTTCTTCGGCAAGTTTGTGTTTATTGATGTCTCTTGAAATGCCTAAAAGTACTGCTGGTTCTCCTTTATCATTCCACTTTATAACTTTTCCTTTTTCTTCAATCCATCTCCATTCACCTGATTTTGTGCGCATCCTGAACTCAGCATAATAATCCGGTATTTCTCCTTTAATATGCTTTGTTACAGCTTCCATTACCCGGGAAAAATCTTCCGGGTGAATGAGATTAGTCATATCTTTCATTGTCCTGGGGATCTCATTTGGTTCATATCCTAAAGACAGATATACCTCTGCCGTAGAAAGAATTTTTTCCGTTTCAAAATTTACTTCGAATACAGATGAATTATTTATTTTTAGTGATAATTGCAACCTTTTTTCACTTTCATACAGCGCCTCATCTACCTGGTTGCGTATGGTAATATCGCGGGCTGTGGTAAATATTAGCTGACGCTCCTTATGAATAAAAGTACCTCTTGTTATTTCAACAGGGAATACGGTACCATCTTTTTTAATATGAAATTCTACCGGGATAAAATTTGCAAGTTCTTCAGTGGCTTTCTCTGTATTTTCCGGTTCCGCTAAAAAATCAGTATTTTTCATTTTAAGCCATTCTTTTCGACTATAGCCATATATCTGCATAGCGGCATCATTTATCTCTATTATCCGCCCCGTTTCCTGATCAATTAAAAAGGCAGCGTCGGATAAAGTTTTAAAAGAAATGTGGTATTTTTCCTCGCTCTCCCTCATCAACCGCACTGCTTTATTGCGTTCTTCCTCACGAATCTCGATCTGTTCAAGCATACGATTAAAACCGTCAAAAAGCAGACCTATTTCATCGTTACCCTGTTTATGAACCCGGAGTGAATAGTCCGCGTCTTTAGATATTTTCTTTGTTGCATTCGCTAAATCCAGGATCGGTCCGGATATAATATTTTGTAGTTTGCTGGCAATAAAATATGATAGAAATATCAAAACAATAATGAGCACGAGCATCAATATAAGAAAATTGTTTATATTTGTAGAAAGCATTTCTGTCGATACTTTTAAAAAAACGGTACCATAAAATCGATTATTATAAAGAATACGATGAAATATATGCAGGTGATCTTCAGAAAATTCGCTAATAACTTCTGTTTTGAGTTCAATGGTGAATATTTCCTCACCTGGTTTTTTAAATTCGGAAAACAGCTTATTATTTTCATCATAAATCCTAATCGCTAAAATTGTTGGTATGCTTTTTATATTCTTAAGCATCATATCGGCACCATCCCTATCGTTAAAAGACAAATAGACGACACAAGATTCACCGATAAGCCCGGCTTCAACCAGGGATACGTCAATCAACTCTTTTTTTTTAGTTATGATTTCATTTGATATAACAAAGATAAAACCGATGATTAAGATTACCACGGATGTCAGTAAAATAATACCAATCATTTTTTTTCTGATCGTAAGATCATTAAGGTTGATCATTATCACTCCTCCGCGGATTAACAATTTTCGCAGAACTCAATAATTGAGCCCGAACAGAAAATCCGGATTTTACTA
>CAZBBC010000209.1:0-6364 GCA_964489835.1 uncultured Calditrichota bacterium | reverse complement strand
TCCCGCAGTATCAAACATACTATCGAGTGGACCCCCTGGCGGATAAAGGTAAAAGTTTCTCATCATTTCCGTGCAGCTCCGGATTATATTCTGATTTATACAGCTATCATTATGCTCTCTAAAGTATATAGAACAAAAGTTGAAAAAGAGATCAGAATGGAGTACCGTCAATATGCGGAAAGCCTGGAAGATAAGTTACCGGTTCGCAGGCACCATCGTCTGGATTCATATCAGGCAAAGGGTAAGATTTACAATTTAGCATCAGTTTTTTCAGAACTGAATAGGCAGTATTTCGAAAATAATTTGAAATTACCGGTGCTGGGGTGGAGCAGGCAGAAGAGCTATCGTAGGCTTGGTTTTTATGATGAAAAAAGGAATCTTCTGGTTATAAGCCGTATTTTTGACGATGAACGGGTTCCGGAAGAGATTACACGGTACATGGTTTTTCATGAAATGTTACATATCCATTTTCCTGCTGAGGGTAATAATGGCAGACGTATCATCCATGGTCCTGAATTCAAAAAGGCAGAAAGAAGTTTTCCTCACTTTGAAGAAATACAAAAGTGGATAAAATCCAATTTAATGAAGCTATAGAGATTTATGCTTTAGAATATGTAGAGGCGCAAAAGTAGGTATAATAGATTTTGTTTAAGATAGAAGCATCTCTCGCAGAGCCGCAGAGACGCAGAGTTTTTTATCCATGGGACAAATATCTTCATTTTGCCTTAATCCATCGCATAATTTCAGGTAAACTGGGTTTTTTCCCATACATTAATATTCCTACACGGTAAATTTTTGCCACGATCCATATAAATAAAATAATCGTTAGGATAAGCAAAATAACGGATCCCCATAATTCCAGCAGAGGTGGGGAAGATATATTTACACGTGTGAACATCAAGATAGGGGTAAAAAACGGTATCATTGAAAAAATAACCGAGGTAGTACTTTCCGGATTTTTTACAACAAACGACATCATAACTATGGGAATAATTAATAGGATAACGATGGGAGAAGAGGCCTGCTGCGCTTCCTGGTCTGTATTTGTCATGGCACCGACACCGGCATAGATGGTTGCAAACAGAAAATATCCCAGGATAAAGAATAATATAAAAAATAGAAAGATCATTGGATCAATGGAAAAAAATTGTGCCGATTTTCCTGCCACCACCATGCCGGAAGATATAAATCCTATTCCTATAACCGACCAGATAAGATATTGAGTGAGTCCAACACTTCCCAGACCGAGGATTTTGCCGACCATCAATTGGAAAGAATTGACCGAAGAAAGCAATATTTCAACCACACGTGAATTTTTTTCCTGAAGAATTCCACGCATGATCGCTGCACCGTAAAGAAGAATCGTTAAATATAAGATCATCACGAAGGTCAAAGTGATAAGGTATTGTTCAATAAATCCCCCTTTTTTCTCTTCTTCACCCTCCTTAATTTTTACAGTTTTGATAGACACATTAAAAGTCAGTTTATTGATTATTTCCGGATCCAGACCACTTTTCCGTATACGATAATCTGTAATAATACTGTTAACGGTGTTTCTTAATTGTCGGTTGAGTTCGAAATTTGCCACGTTACGCGCATAATATTCAAATTCTGAGGAGTCAATCACCGTTACCGGGATATAGATAAATCCATCAATCTTTTCGGAGATAATTTTCTGCTTCAGGTCTCCAAAAACTTTATTATCATTTTCCTGGGCGGTGGAAATTTGTCTGAGAAAAAATCTGGGCGATCCATCGGATAGTTTGGTATCCAGTCGCTTTTCGAATTCATCATATACAATCCCTGAATGGTCGATTACATTAATTTTGAATGACTCTTCAACTTCCATAGTACTGAGAATCGCCGGTAAGAATATGACAGCAAGCATGAATACGGGTGTGAGAATTGTGGTAATAATAAAGCTTTTTTTAAATACACTTTCCTTGTATTCACGCCATATGATTATCAAGATTTTTGACATTTTGATTCCTCCCAACCGTCTCAAGAAAAATTTCATTTAAACTTGAAGTGGTGCATTCAAATCTTCTGATTTTAAATTTTTCAACCAATACTTTTAATAATTCATTTGGATCATATTCTTCCTGCAATACAACCTCCACATAATTCCCATAATCGTTAAAATTCTCAATCATTGATTGCGATTTCAAGAATTCTCCATCACCATCATATTCTATTTGTATCGTCTGCCTGCCATGCTGTTTTTTGATATCTGCCAGTTTGCCATCGAGCACTATCTTCCCCTTGTTGATCAGCATAATATCATCGCATATTTTTTCTGCAGCGTCCATGAGGTGAGTAGAGAACATAATGGAGGCACCTTGCTCCCGCAAATTTAACATAATATCCTTTATTAATTGTGTATTGATTGGATCCAGGCCTGAGAATGGCTCATCAAGAATGATCAATTCAGGATTATGCATGATCGTTCCAATGAATTGAATTTTTTGCTGCATACCCTTGGAAAGTTCTTCGATTTTATTATTGCGCCATTGCGATAATTCCAGTCTATTCAGCCATATATCGGCATTTGCGACCGCTTCCGCGGTCGATAATACATGAAGTTTACCCAGAAAAATCAGCATATCAATGACTTTCATTTTCGTATATAATCCCCGTTCTTCAGGTAAATATCCAATCCGTCTTTTTAAATCATCATTCATTTTTTGTCTAAAGAGCATGATCGTGCCGCTGTCCGGGACTAGAATATTCATAATCATACGAATAATGGTTGTTTTACCGGCACCATTTGGACCAAGAACCCCATAGATCCGCTTATTTTCTGCCTGAAATGTCACATGATCGACTGCTTTGAGATCACCATATGATTTGGTTATGTCCCTTACTTCTAGTACAGACATATAATTCTCCCAAGTTAGACTTAAATAATCATCCTGATATATTCATACCGCAGCATATTGCTGCAAACAAATCAAAGACAAAAGAAAAAAGACACAAGAATTTATTAACCACGGATAATCGGGGAGGACAAAAAAAAATTAATTCGTGAAAATCCGTGTCAGTCTGCGCCTGATCCGGCTTCGACGGATAATCCGTGGATAAAAGTTTTTAAAATTTTTCCTAAAATAACAAAGTTTTTAGATATAATAGCATAAACCACGATGGATGATCTTCGTGGTGAAAAATTTATGGTAATCAGGATTAACAATCTTAAATCAACAGGTTTACAATTGCAAGAAAAAAACTGTAATACCGCACACTTGCCTCATTTAACTAAAATAGCGTTGAAAGGGTTTGTATTTTTAAGTAATTTTGAAAAAATAAACAAAAAATAATGACATGTATCGAAGAAAATTTATCACAGCGCTCTTTTCCGTCGTTTCGACATTTCCCTTCATCCCCAAAAATGTGTTTGGGATACATTCAAAGCGATTTGATTCTCCGGAACCAGCCATACAATTAGCCGGACAGATTACCATAAGATCGACATCCATGAGAGTGGATGAATCGGTTCAGGCGCTTTCAAAATGGGGTTATTTATTTATTTCTCTCGACGATTTCGCCCAGGCCCTTCATCTTGGTTTTTATACGAACGAACAGAAACGAAAAAGCGTTCTCGTTCTTGAGCAGGATCGTATTACCTTTACTGCTGATAACGCTTTTGTAAAATATAATGAGCAGGTATTACAGATTCCGCTTGAATGTCAATGGCAGAATGGCGCGGTTTTAGTACCGGTGGAATACTTTGTGGAAATCCTGAATAAATATACCGCGTTTCAATTCTCTTATACCGCGGATAAAAATGAACTCAGAATTGAAGAATCCGGCGTTAACATTACAGGTATCCGCATCACACCGAGAGAAAACGGCACCCTGATCGATGTTTTTGCCACAAAAAGGTTTATCGCAAAGGAAGTAATACTTGATATTCGAAATCGATGGTTACATATAGATATCTATGGCGCCAAAGTAGACCCGCCCAGCATTATTGCTGTTCAGCCATCAGGAATAATCAGTAAAATTCAGGCTTTTCAGTTGGACAAGACGGCTTCACTTTCTTTTAAATTAAAAAAAGAAGTGCTCTCAAAGGAGTTGGTATTTGATACCACTGGCAATAATTTCCATGTCAATTTACGGACCAAAGAATTGATTGCCGAGAACAAGGAGAGGGAAAAGATAAAGAATGAGCTGGAGGAACAGAAAAATCGTTGGCGCATCGATACCATTGTACTGGATGCCGGACATGGAGGAAAAGATCCCGGGGCGATCGGTTATAGTAAAGTAAGAGAAAAAGATTTGGTATTACCGATGGTCCTTACTCTGGGAAAATTGATCCAGGAAAATATGCCGGATGTAAAGATCGTCTATACGCGAAAAAAAGATATTTTCATTCCTTTATGGAAACGCACAAAAATCGCCAATGACGTCGGCGCAAATATCTTCATCAGTATCCATTGTAACAGTCTTGATAACCATAGAGCAAATGGATATGAGACCTACTTTGTTAGTGACAAAAAAGATGTTAAAGCGACCGATGTTGTACTGAAAGAAAATTCAGCGATAGAATTTGAAGCAAGCCAGGATCGGAAACGATATGAAGGGGTAAATTTTATCCTGGCGACAATGTTGCAGAGTAATAATCTTAAAAGAAGTCAGTTTATGGCCTCCGAGGTACAAAATTCTCTCAAAATAAAATTAAATAAGATAGGAATGACCGATCGCGGTGTCAAACAGGGGCCTTTTTGGGTTCTTGTTGGTGCCACTATGCCGAACATCCTGGTTGAGGCCGGGTATATTTCGAATAAATATGAGGAAAAGCTGTTAAAAAAGAAAACGACCCAGAAAAAGATAGCAGAAGGAATATTCAACGGAATAAAAATATATAAAGACGAAGTTGAAAAAGTGATATAATTTTACTTTCTCTATCCCACCTACGGTGGGGAATCTTAAAAAACATTTACGAATTTAATTTAAAGAGAAAGTTTATCCACTTTTCTGAGGGCTCAGATATTCTTGATCTATATATTAACCACGGAAGAACACGGAAAAATACACGGATTTAAAAATTCGATAACTGATCAAGTCGGCTTAGATTAGTATTTTAAATTTATCTATAGTTTTTATCTGTGTCACTCCGTGTCCTTTCGTGGTAAATAATTTAGTATTAAAAATTTTAATTTTAATGTGTATTTTAATATGAACGGCCAGAAGCCGTCGCTCACTCGAAGGGCGAGCACTAGGTCTTCCGAGGTTAAAAATTAGAAAAAGCATGAATAATCCTATAGGAATATTTGATTCTGGTATTGGGGGGCTGACCGTCGTCAAAGAACTGATCAAATTGATGCCCGATGAAGAACTTGTATATTTTGGTGATACGGCACGGGTGCCTTACGGAACACGATCAGTAAAATTGATCAAACAATATGCATTGGAAGATGCCGCTTTTCTTGATCAATTCAATATTAAAATTCTTATAGTCGCCTGTAATACCGTATCCGCGATCGCCGTGGATTTATTGAAATCGTCTTTAAAGATACCTGTTACCGGCGTTATAAAACCAGGTGTTGCTGCGGCTATAGATATTTCCCGAAATCTTCGTATAGGTGTCGTCGGTACAACCGCTACCATATACAGCCAGGCCTATAATTTAGGGATAAAAGAATTGAATCCTGATGTTCAAGTATATGCCCAACCTTGTCCGTTGCTAGTATCCCTGGTAGAAGAAGGTTGGATCGATGATGAAATCACCCGACTGACGATAAAAAAATATTTAGCGCCTCTTCTAAAAAAAGAAATTGATACCATAATTTTAGGATGTACCCATTTTCCAGTACTCAAAGATCTTATCCAGGAAGTGGTTGGCGAGCATATTACTTTAATTGACTCCGGCCAGGAAGCAGCAAAAGTTGTAAACCAGATGCTCGGAGACATGAATATCAGGAAAAATGAACCATCAAAGGGTAAGTTCAACTGTTTTGTTAGTGATATCCCGAATAAATTTGATGATGTTGGTTCCCGCTTTTTAGGAGAACCATTGGTCAATGCCCAAAGAGTGGATTTTGATAATTTCCTGATGGAAATGGGAGAAAAAATTTACAAACCGTTGAACTTATATGTCTGAATGAGGTAAAATATGCTCATATCTGGGATTGATTGTGATAAAACTATATTGAAAAACTGAAAAGGGGCGATTAAGACGAAACCACAGAGGACTCAGAGTATAATTAATTTATATAAAAAAAAGTTTCTGGAACTATCAATGTATTGTTTTTATTCATAATATATGAGTTTAGTATTTGGTAAATGCCATAAATTCATATAATTAACTCTGTACCACCTACGGTGGATAATCTTAAAAAACATTTACGATTTTGATCAATTTAAA
>CAZBBC010000208.1:2507-6517 GCA_964489835.1 uncultured Calditrichota bacterium | reverse complement strand
GGGGATGTTCGAACTTGAAGAAATAGAAAGAACACACCCCCCTCAATCCCCCCTTCATAGGGGGGAAGGATCCGATTCCCCCTTTGAAGAGGGCTAGGGGATGTTTTTTTAAGCCAATAAAAATAATAAGTTAAATGGAAAATATATTAAAACTTGTCACACCACAGATCAAACCATGGAGATAAAAAATGAAAAAGCGTCAATTATTACCATTCATCATCATATTCATCGGCTGTTTAATTTTCAGGATAGAAGCGATGGAAAATAAACCCGTGATCGTTGTAAACACCTTTGAGACTTTAAAATCTTTATTCAAATCTCCACCGGTTGAATACAGCAGCGCCCCGCTATGGGTTTGGAATGATGATGTTAGTGAACAGTTGATTGATGAACAACTGCAGGATATGAAATTCGGGGGCATTCATGGTGTTTTTATTCATCCCCGCCCCGGACTGATCACACCTTATCTTTCCGATCGATGGTTTGAATTATGCCGGTATACCGTCGACAAGGCAAAGGAACTGGATATGAAAGTCTGGCTCTATGATGAAAATTCATATCCCAGTGGATTTGCCGGCGGGCATGTTCCGGCAGAAATGCCGGAGTCCTATAACCAGGGCCAGGGACTGGAAATGGAGGAGGTTGACCGGTTGCCCGTGAATGCAGGAGAGAAATACTATCTGATCTTAAAAAAGGTGAATTCAGAGTTTATCGACATCACCTCCCAACTAAAACAGGAGGAGAACAAAGAAGGTAATTACTATCTTTTTAAAAAAATCTATGAGAAAAAATCTCCCTGGTTCGGGGGTTTCTCTTATGTTGATTTACTTTTGGAGGGTGTTACGGAAAAATTTCTGGAACTGACAATGACAGGCTATGAGAAAGCGATCGGTCATGAATTTGGTAAAATTGTCCCGGGTATTTTTACCGATGAACCGAACATACAGTCACCAGGTGGTATTCGCTGGACACCGGCTTTGTTTTCAGAATTTCATAAGCGCTGGGGATATGATCTTAAAACCACTCTTCCCTCTCTTTTTAAGGAGACAGGAGACTGGCAGCGGGTCCGGCATAATTATTATGGTTTATTGCTTGAAATGTTTATTGAACGGTGGAGTAAACCATACTTTAATTATTGTGAAGATAATAATCTTTTATGGACCGGTCATTACTGGGAACATGGCTGGCCGGACCCCAGGCATGGTGGTGATAATATGGCCATGTATGCCTGGCACCAAATGCCGGCGATAGATGACTTAATGAATCAATACAGTGAAAAAGTCAATGCCCAGTTTGGTAATGTTCGTGCCGTAAAGGAATTGAGCAGTGTCGCCAACCAGATGGGACGATCCCGTACATTAAGTGAAACTTATGGTGCCGGTGGCTGGGATTTGCGGTTCGAGGATATGAAACGGATCGGTGACTGGGAATATGTCCTTGGCGTCAATTTCCTGAATCAGCATCTATCCTATATAACGATCCAGGGTGCGCGTAAACGGGACCATCCGCAGTCTTTCTCTTATCATGATCCCTGGTGGAAATTTTATCACGTTCTGGGTGATTATTTCGCCCGTTTATCCCTGGCGCTGTCGTCCGGCAAACAGGTCAACCGGCTCCTGGTTTTGGAACCAACGACCTCTGCCTGGATGTATTATTCTACCCGGAATCCACACAAGAATTTCTCTTTCTTGGGTCAAACCTTTCAGGATTTTGTCTTCAAACTTGAAAAATATCAGATCGAGTATGATCTGGGATCAGAAAATATCATAAAGGATAATGGTAAAATTGTAGGAGATAAATTTGTGGTCGGTGAGCGATTGTATAATCTTCTTATTCTTCCTGCCGGTGTGGATAACCTGGATAAACCAACAGCGGTTTTGGTCGAAAAATATCTAAAGAATGGTGGCAAAATCCTTTCTTTTAGCGATGTTCCCCAATATATCGATGGCTCGTTAACTAATAAATTTAAAATGCTGGCCAATCATTACCCGGAAAAGTGGATTACGGCAAAATCGATAGAAGATAACGGAATTCTTGATATGCTGACCTCAGACAGGATCCAATTTAACCATCCTGAAAAAGTTGGTGGCATATTGTTTCACCATCGACGTGAATTAACGGACGGTGATCTACTTTTTCTTGTCAATACAAGCATTGATGCCTGGTCGACAGGGTCCCTGGTAATCAAAGGAAAATCTGCCGTTGAATTTAATCCTGAAAATGGTTTATCCCTGCCTTACCCCTGGAAGTCAAAGGGCTCTGCGATAGAAATTGCCTATGATCTGCCGCCGACCGGCAGTTTATTGCTCTTTATCGGGAAGACGCCTTCCACACAACCGGAGATGGGTACGCCTGCGGCCGTTAAACTAATGGTTGAATCGGAGAAGATGAAAATAGAAAGAATAGCACCCAATACGCTGACCCTTGATTATTGTGATTTAAAACTTAATGGCGTGGTTGAAAAAGATATTTACTTTTTTAAAGCGGCTGATAAAATTTTCGAACACCATGGCTTTGAGGGGAATCCCTGGGGTGAATCGGTTCAATATAAAACTTCGATACTGGATCGGGATAAATTTTCTGAGGACAGTGGTTTTCAAGCCGATTTTTCCTTTGTCATTGACAAAGATGTCGACCAATCATCCCTGCAGGCTGTCATTGAGCGTCCCAAACTCTGGAAACTTTCCGTTAACGGCCATCTCGTGACGCCGGATCAAAAGGAGAACTGGCTGGACAGAGCTTTTGGTGTCTACTCTATCGGTAAACATGTAATCACCGGTAAAAACGTACTGACGATAAATGGCTCCCCCATGTCGGTCCATTCGGAATTGGAGCCTGTTTATATTTTGGGTGATTTTAATCTGCAATCTCAGAAAAAAGGTTGGAAACTGATTCCCACTTCCAAATTATCAATGGGAAGCTGGAGAAATCAGGGTCTTCCCTATTACTCTGATGGCGTCTCCTATACAAAGAACTATCATATTAAACCCGGTCAAAAAAGATATATCGTGAAGATACCTCTATGGTATGGATGTGTTGCCGAGGTAAAGATCAATAAAAAACATGCCGGGATCATCGGCTGGTCCCCGGCTGAATTGGATATCACAGATCGGATCAAAAATGGAGATAATGAAATATCGGTTATCGTCTATGGGACTTTAAAGAATCTGCTGGGTCCCCATTATAACGGACCCCTTCGCGGAAGCGCCTGGCCGTCCTCATTTCAATCGGCACCACCAAATCAGCCGATGGGAACCGATCTTGATTTTATAGATTACGGATTGTTTGATGATTTTATGGTCATTGAATATGATGGTCCCCCGCAGAAAGTATATTACCGCGATTACCAGGTAGCCAAACCGCTGATCGATGCGGAGGGTACCCGGAGTATAGATTCTCCGGCGACCGTAAAAATAATGACGGAGACTGAAAATGCGGAAGTTCGCTATACGTTGGATGGTAGCATGCCCGTAAAATCTTCCCCCTTGTATACCGGTCCTCTTATTTTAAAACAGAGCACTATTCTGAAAACCCGGGCCTATAAAGAAGATCTGATGGATAGTCCGGTGGTTGAGCAATCCTTCTATGTACTCGACAGCAAGAGAAACGGGCTGAATTATGTCTACTATGAGGGCGTATGGAATGATCTCCCGGATTTTCAATCACTACCAGCCCTCAGAAAAGGACGCGTATATAGTTTTGATCTCGATAAAATAGACACACGTCCGGAACAATTTGCCTTCGAATTCAGCGGATATCTGCAAATAGAACGGGGTGGTGAATACACTTTTTATGTCAACTCCAATGATGGCAGCAAATTATTCATCGGTAAAGACGAAATTGTTGATAATGACGGCAATCATGGCAATCAGGAAATGCAGGGGAAAATAACACTTGAAGCGGGTATACATCCGTTAAGAGTCACCTATTTTGACAGCGGTGGCAGTCAGAATCTGATCGTGATGTATCAGGGACCGGATATTCCCAAACAGGTGATTCCGTCTGATAAA
>CAZBBC010000208.1:0-2407 GCA_964489835.1 uncultured Calditrichota bacterium | reverse complement strand
GATCGTGATGTATCAGGGACCGGATATTCCCAAACAGGTGATTCCGTCTGATAAATTGTTATACCGGAAACCGTAAAATAATAGAAAAAGAGCGGAGGTGCGTATGGGTAAATGGATCAATCGGCGTGATTTTATTAAATCTTCTGTGGCCATCGGCGGATTATCTTTATTGCCGCTTGAATTTTATAGCTGTACTTCCGAAACAGGTGATTTTTTGTTTACGCCTAAAGCGTATGACATCTTTTTTAAGTACAAGGCAGCAGGAAAAATACATAAATTTGATCTGCAAAATCTAAACACACTTTGTGCTGATGTAACGCCCCATCAACACTGGCGTATGAAATCCGTGCTCTCCATTTTTCAGGGATTGGTCAACCGCATCGAGCCCCGCATATACCTGACATATTCGCCCTCTGAAATAGACTGGCTGAGTATTTATCAGAAAAAGGGCTACCCCCTCAATTTTAGTGATAGTTCGGATTTCGAACAATTATTAAAGGAATTCTGTCCCTTGATCGACGGATATATTGTCGCGGATCCTGGTATGCCGGATACCATGAACGTGGCCCAGACCTGGGGATCCCTGGAAAACTGGATGGTTGTTATACCGGAAATGATCCCGCTGGTCGAAAAATATGGATTGAAACAGAAAGAAGATCTGCGCGGCCGCTGGCAGGGGCGTGTTGAGATCTATGAATGGGCTTTCGAGAATCTGTTTGTTGACTGCTCCAGGCATATTCTGGGAGACTGCTGCGTCGATTACCCCCACCATCCAAGCGAGGGTTCCTTTCATATCCGTGATTTTCTGGTAGCCAATAAAGCCTTTACTGTTGATCTTTCTGCCGCTCTCAGACAGCGGAGGGAATATAGACTACTCGATAAAATATACGATCAACTTGAATTTCCATCCGGTGTCTGGGGCTGGCATGATTCCCGTGATCATGAACACTGGGCAGTGGACCGGGCAGCACGCAAAAGTGCCTATACGATTTGTGCCGTCGGCAGTCCCAATTTTACGCTGCACGGTGGTGTAAGACCACAGAAAAGTGCCTACCCAAAACAAACGCCCAGTACCAGAAAAAATCTGGTGGCTGAGAAAAACAAAATTTATATCGCCTGGATGATGACCGATGGCGATGCCCTATGGGTAATGGCCAACCAGCAAATGGGGAACTGGGGAAAGGATAAAAAAAGGAATTTTCCGATGACCTGGGGATTTCTTCCCCTTCTGGCCGATCTGGCCCCTGCGATGTATCTGTATTATATTAATGAAATGAAAGAAAATGATTATATGATCGCCGGGCCTTCAGGGGCAGGCTATACTTATCCGCATATGTATGCCGATCCCCGCCAGTTCCTCAAATACACCAAGTTCTATATGCAAAAATGTGGATTGGATATTGTAAACATTACCAACTGGAATGACTATACCAACTGGCAGGAAGTTGATCTGCCCGGGTTCAATACGCTTCTCTTCCAGGAATTGGATAATTGTCTGGGTTATGTGCGTGGAATGGGCGAATCAGCTTTTGAACCACATTATAATTTTGGTGACAAACCTTATGTTTTTTGCGGGGAGGGCATTCATCGCGGTGATAAAGATGATGTGGATACAATCAGGAGTTTTATTGAAGCCAATCCGAACCGACCATTATTTATTTTCTCCCTGATAAACATCGCCGTCAAGGTTGACAGGATCAGGAAAGTGATTGATAGTATCAAAGAATATGATATCGAATATGTGCGTCTGGATGATTTTATGCATTTGATCAAAAGTGCTCATAAACAAGGGCTGATTACTGAGGATCTTTATCCGAACCGAAAAGGAAATGAACAAATCCTGATCAAAGAAGCGCCGGCGGGCTGGCAAAGTACCAGGAGCAGCATTCAGACATTGATTCCGATTATTGAGGCGCCCAGTGAAAAAAAGGCCCTGGAAGAAATGAATGCGGAGGAAGCACAACTGGCGCTGGGACAGAAAATTACCGATGAAGATAAAGCGGATATTCTGGCCTTTGCGCTCTGTGAAAATATGTTTAGATTAGCGAAGAATGTGCTTAATTTGCAGGGTATTTATGTGAATGTGCGCAAAGATTCCGTTGAAAAATTTGTCAAAATGTACGGAAAATGGGCAGGAATTGATTCCTTTAAGAAATTGATCAATATGTGGCAAAATTGGGATCAAATGTCCTTCAAGTGGGCGGATATTATCCTTATAGGAAAACAGTTTCTTAAGATATACAGACAGTCGGATAAACTGTTTTAGGTGCAAATAAGATAGTGTCAAAAGTTATAGGAAAAAATGAAAATCAAAAAATTTATAAAGCTATTAGTACGGAGAGCGTTGAGTTAATTCCCCCTTTCAAAGGGGGTTAGGGGGATGTTCGAACTTGAAGAAATAGAAAGA
>CAZBBC010000207.1:0-6570 GCA_964489835.1 uncultured Calditrichota bacterium | reverse complement strand
ATGGCTTATAATCACATCCGATTATAATCAAAATAACAAAAAGTATCACCAAAAACTGCTTATATACCTTTTTCCGCAATTTTAATTTCCTCCTCTCTTGTTATTTTTTTCTGCAACATAAATAAAATACCGCCGGAAATGGATAGTATCATCGGAATAAACAAAGTTAGGAAAGACAATGAAAGAGCCGCAGCCTTGCTGATGCCTATCCGGGCCAGAAACACTACATAACCTCCATCGCGAAATCCAATGCCGTTAATGGAAGGTAACATTGAGAGCAAAAAGGTTATAGGAACAACTAAAAACATATAACTATAAGCGACCTTAACACCCAGGGCAATTGTCAGTAAAAAGGTCATCGTAATTAAAGACACCTGACTTACCAAAGATAAAAACAATATTCGTATAAAAATTAGTTTCGAATTGGAATAAAATCGAATCGCCTCTAAAAATTTTTGAATTCGCTCACCGGCGCGAAGAAAAATTAATTTTCTGCAAATTGATTCAATGGGTGCAATCATTCTCTTACTGAAAGCAATAAAAAACAATAAAAGAACGAAAGCCAGCATTCCTAAAGCAATATATAAAAGAAGGTCGCTCTTCAATGAATCTTGCATAATTAAAAGGGAGATAATTGTCAGTATTAATGTGCTGGTTATTCCCAGGATACGTTCTGTTAATACGGAAGCAAAACTGATCGTCCGATTACCGCTCTCCTGAATCAGGTTGTAAATCCTTAAGACATCTCCACCGATACCGGTTGGTAAAAAGTTATTAAAAAACAGACCTATTAAATAATACTTGAATAACAAGTGTGTAGGTATTGAGTAACCATAGCCTTTCACGAGTAATTTCCAGCGTATCGATTGAATGAACAATGATAATAAAAATAGTCCGGCAGCGGTTACAAGATATATAATACCCCCTTCATACCAAATCCTGTTTAAAACTTCCAGTATTTTAACGGGATCAGCCAGATAAACCAGGTATCCGAGGAGACCGATAGAGATAACTACCTTTAAGGATGTTCTTAGGAACTTCATTTTTAGGGAGTTTTCACTTTACTCTCAAAATAGGACAATTTCACTTTTGCCTGGGGATCCTGCGGATGTTGCTCCAACCAGATATTCAGATATTCAATTCCTTTATTATATTGTTTTGTTCGATCAAAAATATCTATTAAAATACTCAATGCTTGCACATTGTTGGGATTTGATTGATAAATATTTTCAAATATATCTGCGGCATCATCATACAAATGCAATCGATACAAATTTTCAGCGAGGATTTGCAGATCCTTTTCCGAATAGTTACGACTAGCCAAACTGTCGATTGAGAGCTGATTCGTTGTCAAGGCATAGGAATCCCTAATAAGTCGGAGATAACGATTGGTCCAGGGTATGACAGATGTCGGAACTTTTTTCTCCATCTCAGACATTAAGTATTTTACCTTATCCATATCATTGATCCGGGCATAATACTCGATAACCTGCAGAAAGGCTGTTCGGTAATTCTGTAGTAAACCCTCGATATTTTTATCATAATAGACACTGGGATCCTGCAAACCACGATATTTATATACATCAATCAGATTTCTTTCAAGATTATCCGGAGAAATTTTCCAATTTTTAAATGGAACCAGCTTCAGTGCCAGCCCATCCATCCGGAGATAATCCTGAAGTTCGTCTAACATATTATCTTTAGCCACAGTAACGGCAAAATATATAGGTTTCTTCCATTTATTTGCACTTAATATTCGCAAGATCATATAATCCTGTATTCGTATCACCGATCCATACTGAGTATTTAAGGTGGGACCTACCTCAAAAGTTATTTTATCCGGCACTGAAATATTAATATTTTGAAATTTATTCTGAAACTCTGCAGCAAATGTTTCCCCTATGGATCTCGGAACATCAAGTGTCATTTGTCGCTTTTTCCAGGGAACCAGGCCAAGTCTTTTGAGCTCAGCATCGCCTATATTTAAAGGAACTTTGGGATCAAGATCTCTCAATTGTTGGATATACCAGTCGGTATTTAACAGACTCAAATTTACAATACGAATATCGCGCCTTACACTATCAACCTCCTGGAGATACCATAAGGGGAAAGTATCATTATCTCCATTAGTGATTAGTATACCATTAGGTTCGCAGGATTGAAGCATATTATACGAATAGTCCCAGGCAATGTACCTGCCTTTTCGGCTATGCGTATCGAAGTTTTTTGCCAGCATCAGTACCGGCGATGCGATAAGAAGAAGTATAAATAGGGTAACCGGTACAATGTGTGAGGAATTTGAGGATTCTTCTCTTTTTTTCTTCCCCTCGCCCCGAATCAGTTCCAATAACCCGGCATACCCCAGACCGATCCAAATCGAAAATGCAAAAAAAGATCCTACATAACTGTAATCCCGTTCACGGGGTTGTGGATCGGGCTGATTGAGATATAATATGATCGCTAACCCGGTCATAAAGAACAAGGCCAAGACAGCCAATGCATGTTTATGATCATTCTTGAAATGCCAATAAAGCCCTAGGAGACCAAGAAGAAAAGGAATAGCGTAGAACTGTTTTGCCGACCAGTCCTTTTCATTTTCATCCATTCCTACAAATTGCCAGAGGAAATAACGAATATACATCTTGTCTACCTGATATTTCCAAAAATATTCACCAGCACTCTTATACTGTTTTCCATTTGGTGAATCTTTCCATACTTTTGCCCGATCAGTTATACTGTGGTCACCATATTGCTCCCGGTTGAGATATGATATAAATTTTTCAATAGTCTCCGGATTATTTTCATCAATCATCGGATCCAGGTTTGAGCGAATGTAAATCATCGTATATGTGCTGTAACCGATAACGATTAATAAAACAGAAAGGGATACCAAACTGACTGTTTTTTTCTTATTATTTACAGACCAGAAAACAATGGCTAATAATGCAATAAAAACCACCGCTAAGCCCATAGTACCGCCAAATTCAGCCACTCTTGGTAAATATTTAACAATTCCGGGATAAACAAATATTACAATTCCAATGGTAATAATAATATTAATCACAAATGTTTTCAGATTATAGGGGAATTTTTTATAGTAGTATATCATCGTGACAAATGGTAAAGCAAGAACATTTAACAAATGTACTCCGATGGCCAAACCGACGGCATATGATATCATTAACAGATACCTTTCATTCCCCGGTTCTTCATATTTTTCTGCCCACACTAAAATTAACCAAACAATCAATGCAGTAAAAAACATGGACGGTGCATATACTTCTGCTTCAACCGCATTAAACCAAAAGCTATGAGTAAAAGCAAATGTCAATGAACCCAAGACACCGGAGAAAATGGCGATCTGCCAATCGGCTCCATTTCCCAGAGTTCCTTTCCATTCCCGGATCAGATGCACGATTGAGAGATACAGGAACATAACTGTAAAAGCACTGGACAAAACCGAGATATAATTTACGCGGAATCCGATATCATCAACGAACGGTATCATTGAGAAGAAGCGCCCCACTAAAAGGAATAGCGGTGCTCCCGGGGGATGGGGGACGGCTAGACCATAACTACAGGCAATAAATTCGCCACAATCCCAGTATGAAACTGTGGAAGATACGGTTAAAGCATATATTATAAAAGAAAATAACCATATAAAAGCCGCAGTCAGTCGATTTGTTTTCAACCAATCCATTAGAATATTCCTCTATTTTTTTTCCTGTCGATATTAATTAATCTATAATTTATTTCAAGGCATAAAATATACGGTTATAAAAAATACCTATTATCTTGATTTTGGCTACTTTCGGTATCTATCAGGGTCGCAAATAGTTCACATTTACGTTTACATTTCCTGGAGATTCTTACTTAAACATCCATTGATTCGCTCTTCAGAAAAGAAATCAGCGCATCTTTCCAATGCACCATTTGATTTAAATTTACTGTTTTCAAATTTTGATTTTCAAGTACGCTATAAGCCGGACGTTTGATTGTCATTGGAAATTCATTACTCCTACAGGAGATTAGAGGTGTTTTTATACCAAGTTCCCTAAAAATAATACTGGCAAATTCGAACCAGGAACAAGACCCCTCACAGGTCATATGGTATAATCCATAGGCTTCTGTATCCATGAGTACATTTGTATTCTTTGCAATTTCATGGACAGAAGTAGGTGTTAAAATCTCATCATCTACAACTTTTACAACTTCATTCTCTTTTGCTGCCTTTTGCATGGTGGTTATAAAATTTTTTCCCTTGGCACGACATACCGTTTTACCATAGATACCTGAAATACGCAAAATAAAATATTTTTTACAATAATTTTTAATTAGAGATTCACCGTTTAGTTTCGTAAGCGCATAAATATTAAGCGGATTTGGTTGATCTGATTCAACATACGGCGCTTTTTTATTTCCGTCGAATACATAATCTGTGCTGTAATTGACAAGTACTGATCCCAGATCATCTGCAATTTGTGCCAGATGAAAGGCGCCGATCCCATTAACCTGAAATGATTTTTCAGGATACTTTTCGCAATCGGGAAGATTATGATAAGCGGCAGTATTCAATATCACACCCGGCCTTAATTCTTTAAAAACTTTTGAAACGTTGTCAATATCAGTTATCTCGATGTCAGCATGCGTGAGCCCGATTACCTGATGTTTTTTAACCAGTTGATCACAAAGTTCTGATCCCAGCTGGCCGTTTGCACCGATCACTACGATTTTCAATTAACTCATTCCTCCAATACAAAAGTCGAATTTCCACCACATTCTTTATATCTATTTTAAGCAGAGAAACTTTAAATCAGTTATAACTTTATTGATTTGAACATATCAATATTGTAAAACTGTTTATTCTTCAAATCTTTAAATTTTTCGTAATTATCCACCAGGTCTGTGATTATACCATCGATATCATATCTCGGTTTAAAACTTAAAACATTCCTGGCCTTTTCGATGCTAACTTTATAATTTCTGTAATCCTGACGATGCTCGATTTTTAAAGATATATCTTTTTTCAATTTTTTCAGAACACTGGTTTTAACCAAATCAGCTACTTCACCAACGGTGAAATTTCCTGAAGCAACGTTGAATACTCCGGAAATATTCTCATCCGACTCAATGGATCGAACATATGCAGTAACTGCATCTTTTATACTTAAGACCGGCCGCCAGATCGCCGGATTATGAACGGTGATTATGCCATCCAGCATAGCACTTTTAAACATCGTATTGACAATAAGATCTAGCCGCATTCGGGGACTATATCCACTCACAGTACCCTGGCGAAGGCAGATAACCGAAAAATACTTATCTATCATTTGGAGAACTGCTTGCTCCCCCTGTAATTTTGAGATTCCATAGGGATAATTTGATATCGCCGGAGAATTTTCATCATAGAGTTCATTTTCAGTATAACCATAGACCGAACAAGAACTGGCATAGATAAATCTTTTTACACCAACCTGTTTTGCAAGATACCCAAGATAAGCCGGCGCAGAGGCATTATGGATAAAGTTTAAACTGGGTGAATACTCAGCCATTGGATCATTGGATAAACCGGCAAGAAAGATGATCTGATCATATTTTTTTACTTCTTCCTTGCTGATATCAAAGATATCTTTCTTCACTTTTTTCACACTATCCGGAAGAAAATCACCGAACCAAAACAAATCAATGACATCCACATCGTAACCCCGTTCAACCAAATCGGGCGCTAGTTTTGAACCAATGTATCCTGCACCACCGGCTAATAGTATTTTCATATCATACCCTTATATTTGTATCCTAATATACCATACAGAACCAACTGTCAATTCAAATATACTTAAAATGATCAGAATTTTCATTCAGCAACCACTGTTCCAGCAATTGGGCTTCAATATCTTTATTCGATAGAATGGGATGATCGATGGGCCATTCGATACCGATAGCAGGATCATTCCAGCGAATACCCGATTCACACGGTGCGTTATATACACCCGTGCAGAGATACTGAATTTCTGCGTAATCTGAAAGCACACAAAATCCTCGGGCAAATCCGGCTGGTGCCCAAATTTGGCGTCTTTCTTCCGCCGATATCTCCAATCCATACCATTGCCCTAGTGTGGGAGAACCTTTTCTAATATCCACCGCTACAAGAAAAGCACTGCCGCTTAATACACGCATTAATTTACCCATTGGTGGTTCCCACTGGAAATGTAACCCGCGGAGAACATTTTTTACTGAGCCTGAGTGATTTTCTTGTTCAAAATGGTGAGGTAAACCAAGTTTTGTAAACTGATCAGAACGAAACTCCTCCACAAAAAAACCTCTATCATCTTGAAAAAATTCCGATCTCAGAATAACTACTGCTTCCAACTGAACAGATTCTATTATCATTTGCATTCTTATTTCCCTTAATATCGTAACCGAAAAAATTTAAACCGTATGTTTTAAAAATTATTAACCTGATTTATTCATACCGCAGCCGTTGGCTGCAATCAAAGAAAAGAAGTCCACGAATTACACGAATTTTCACGAATTAAAAAATGTACTATAAAAAAATCTCTGCGGTCTCTG
>CAZBBC010000206.1:0-6741 GCA_964489835.1 uncultured Calditrichota bacterium | reverse complement strand
AGTAAAAAATTCTTTTCGTTCCGCTTCGCGGGGAATTTCTAACAAATTATTTTAATGCCGTCTTTTCCTTTACTTCTCAAGGTCTGGGTGTTGATTTGACATTTGACATTGGAAATTGGGATTTTGATTAAAATCAAATTCAGACCAGGAGGCTGATTCAATGTTTGTAGGATAGGATACTGTTAACGATCAAAATCAGTAAAAAAATGTTTTGTCAACCGATTGTCAACCAAAAATTAATATTATTGTCAACCTGTCCTTATTTATATCATACAGTATAAATTTTAAGTGACTAAAGTGATCTAAAGTGACTAAGATAATTATGTAAAATAAAAATGAAACATAGGTACCCGGTTAACGTATTTAAAAATTAGAAGAGAGAATACTACAAACATCAATAGAATAGGGAGGGTATTATGACCAGGAAAGCCGTTTTAAGTTATTTAACCATTGTTCTGTTTCTTTTAAGTTTTGTGAGTATCAGTTCGGCGGATGATCAAGATACCAATTGGGATCATCTTAATAAAAGTTTGATTGAAAAGATGGCCACTGATGATTTTGAGTCTCAACAATCAGCGATGTGCGATATTATTCTGTTCCGTCATTTATCCGGTGATAAATTGGATATCGATGAAACCACTTTTGATTTAATTAATATTTATGATACCCATAAAGATCCCAAAGTCAGACAATTGGCCGTGGTCACCCTCCATTCAATCAAGAACAAATGGGCGATGAAATATCTTTGTGAAAATCTTAAATATGAGCAGGATCAAAATCTGAAAAGATTTATCGCCTATTGTCTGTATGATTATCATAAAAGGTCATGATGATTTCTTAGTACGAAAATATAAATTAAAAGATAAGATTTAATCCCGCATTTATTTATTTGATGCGGGATTTTTTTTGAAATTTACACACATATTTTTTTATCTATGTTCTTTTTGCTTTAACGATTTTTGATTTCGCGTTCACGTTTTAAGGCAGCAGATTTAGTATCAAACCCCTCGCTATGAACCAAGTTCCAGGGGATTCCTCTTTTTGTATATCGTCCCCAACCGGCATTATGTCTCTCCAGTCGCCAGGGGAGATCATCAGTAAACCCTGTATAATAACGATCAATTTTTTCTGAATAAATTATATACACCTTCCACATAGTATTCCTTGAATAAAAAAAGGCTTTGAGGATTTCCCCAAAGCCCTTAGCGGTCCGGACGAGACTCGAACTCGCAACTTCCTGCGTGACAGGCAGGTGCTCTAACCAAATTGAACTACCGGACCCGTTCTGAAAAGCGTATAAATTTACTGATGACTGAAGTTAGTGTCAAGTTTCTATTTTTTTAGAAATAATTTACCGGAGGATGAAATTGTAGACGGCGGACGGATACCCATTGTAAACGGCTGTGTTAAGATTCCGGATCAACCGGGTTTAGGTGTTGAACTGGATTATGACCAGCTGGCCCGGGGCAAGGAACGATATAATAAATATCCCTATCGTAAACGGGATGACCAGACTGAAATGCATAAGCACGTATATCCCAGTTGGGAACGGATTATACCGAGGTGGTGAATAGATAATATCATTTAAATGCCCAATGTCCAATGTCAAATGCCAAATCAAACCCCAAATCCCAATGCCAAATAAATATCCCCGATAAAACGTGTCGGCCTCCTACCCTTCGGGAAATCCCAAGATCCAATTCCTAAATCCCAAATAAATACCAATATCAAATATTCAAAATTTTGAAACTAGCCTGTTTAACGGACTGATTCAGAATTTAAGTCATTTGAATTTGAAATTTGTTTCGGATTTCGATATTCGAATTTCGGATTTATTTGCTATTTGATGCTTGAGTATTGGAAATTTATTTAATACTGTCTCCTGTCTCCTGTCCCCTGTCTCCTGTCTCCGGTCTCCGGTTTCCATTCTTCGGTTCATTTAAGCCCTATGTGTTTTAGTAACTGGTCAAACCTGGGATCGTCTCGGATCATCTCAAATCCCGGCTGGACCCCCAAATATTCTATTCTGGGTGACTTCTCACGTACCATTTTATCGAGCCAGTAAAAAGCGGCATCATTCTGACCAAGGGCCGCATAATGCAGGGCGGAAGCTGCTTTGGCTTCATGAATAAAGCGCTGTTTTTCTTCTTCATTACGGGTGAGATGTGGCGGGAGAAATTTTAGGGCAACCAGGCGGTCGAGGGTGAGGTCCCGGGCTTTATAAACAATACCCATCCCACCTGCACCAAGTTGTTCGATTATTTGATAATGAGCGATGGTCTTACCGATCATCGAAAACCCTGTGCATGGTTTTGTATTAATTCCTGAAAACGGGGATTGTCTTTCAATCTATCGTATAAGGGATTGATTTTGAGATACGGAACGGATATCCAGGAAGGAATAGTAAATAACATTTCTAGTTGATCAATGGCCGTTTCTTGGTCTCCGATAATCATATAAATCTGGGCAAGATCTTCCACAAATGGTATCCCATAAGCGGCATCTTTGGATAGGGGTAAAAGTTCCACGGCCTTTTTTCCCTCCCGAACGGCCTCTTCTTTTCGTCCCAATAAGCCATATGTTATTCCCAGAGCGCTGTGGTAGCGTGGATCCTCCGGCCATTTTTCAACTTCGGTTTCCAACGATAACACTGCTGCCTGATAACCTGAAAGGGCTAAATCAGGTTTTCCCATAAAATCGTGTACCATCGCTTCCAGCAGGGATTTAGGTTTTACCCACATTTTATTGCGGATCCAATGGTTCGGATCTTTAGAAAGATGGTCCAGGGCCCGTTCATATTTTCGTTCACCCACATCCTGCCAGAACCAGGCCCATGGTACCCAATGGTAATCCGGGTGTACACCTGCGATTGCATGGGCTGATTCTTCATTGGCCCCTTTCCAGCTCCAGATAGCAAACGCTTTATACAGATAGGGCCAGTTCTCGTTTGGTGCCAGGGTAATGGCTTGATTGCACTTTTCTATGGATTGCGGATATTGCCTCGTAATCCAGTAATAAAAGGCAAGATGCGATGTTAGTGAAGCATCCCGCGGACTAAACCGAGAAGCTTTCTCGATTGCCTGAATCGCTTCGTCCCACCGTCCCTGGGTCTCGTATAGATTAGCCTTTGCTTCTAGTATTCTGGGATCGTTGTGAAGACTCTTTTCTGCAAGGGTCCATTTCCTGAGTGCCTGTTCTGAATCACGCTGGGCCCAAAGATAGTAATAACCCAGTGCCAGAAGCACTTCCGGTGCATCCGGTGCCAGTTCTTCCGCCCGATCAGCGGCTTGCTTGGCCAAATTAAACCGTTCTTTGGACATATCATGCCTTAAGAAGTACAACCGGGCATGCGCGCCGGCCAGCTCCGCATAGGCCATCGCAAAGGTCGAATCCAGATCAACGGCACACTGGTAACTATAAATGACCTGCATCCAGTTCTTTACGGTAAAATGGGGACTTCGGGCATAATGCTGCCCCTGGAGAAATGCCTGATAGGCCTCAATATTTTTGGTGGGACTTTCTTCAACAAACCGCTGTTCCGATTTCCCAAGCGTTATACCCAGACGTTCCACTACTTTCATAGCAATCTCGGATTGAATGTCAAAAATATCGTTCACCTTGCGATCAAAAGGCTCGGCCCAGAGCTCAATATCATCGCATACACGAATCAGGCGTGGCATAACTCTTACGCGATCCCCCTTTTCCGGTGAATGTGACCAGCGGACGGTGCCGGCAATAATGTATTCCACATTTAAATCTTTTCCCACCTGTCGTGTATCCCAATTTTTTCCTGCATAATGTGAGGCGCTGTTACGGGAGATTACGCCAATATTTTGTATGGTACCGAGACGACCGGTAATTTCATCGGTGACTCCATCGGTAAAATAAGCATCTTCTGCCGGCCCCAGATTTTCAAAAGGCAACACCACCAGCATTTTTCGATCAGGATCAGATGTTTTCTGTTGCAGAGGTAGAAATACATATTGTATCAATAGAATAATGAGAATAGTGAAGAGTATTCCGGAAATCGTATAAAAAATGGTTCGCTTTCCTTTTTTACGGGGTATTATTCCTGAAGGAGGAGGTAGTGAACCTTTGTCTGATTTTTTCTTCAATCGCTGTAAATCCACGATCAGTTCTTCCGCCCGCTGGTAACGTCGGGCAGGGTCCTTCTCCAGGCATTTGCTGATAATAAGCTCCAGTTCAATGGGAATACCGGTGCGTAAAGCGGTCACCGGTTGCGGTTCTTCGTTCAAAATGGAATACATAACGGCTTGCTCATAATCAGCTTTAAAAGGCACTCGGCCGGTTACCATTTCATAAAGAATCACCCCTAGCGACCAGATATCAGACCGCTGATCAACTTCTTCCCCTTTGGCCTGTTCCGGCGACATATATGCGATCGTGCCTAACGTGGTTGATTCCTTGGTGATCCTGGTCTGCCCGGCCCTCTTGGCCAGACCAAAATCCAATATTTTCACTTCTCCCTTACTGGTAATCATAATATTGGCCGGTTTCAAATCTCTATGGATGATATGAGACACGTGTGCTTCGGTCAGACCCTGGGCAATCTGAATGGCAAAATCTATAGCTTTCGTCAGTGGGAGAAGGTGTTCACCTTTAAACTGCTTGTTGAGTGTTTCGCCTTCATAATAAGACATACTGATAAATAATTGTCCGTCTTCCGTTGTATCGATTTCATGGATATTACAAATATTGGAATGATCGAGGACCGAGGCTGCTTTGGCTTCGTGAATAAAGCGTTGTTTCTCTTCTTCACTGCGGGTAAGATGTGGGGGGAGAAATTTAAGGGCAACCAGGCGGTCAAGTTTGAGGTCCCGGGCTTTGTAGACAATGCCCATCCCGCCTTCACCCAATTTTTCCTTTATTTGGTAATGAGATATTGTTTGACCGATCATAATATATAATCTTTCAAAAAGGAAGGACTAAAACGATAATAAACTAATGACTTATACGGGTATTATCAAGAAAAAACAGGGATAAACCGTTTAACCATTTAAAATTCCACAATATTAATTAACCACGAAGGACATGAAGATCACGAAGAAAAAATATACAATTTTATTTTTTGTAAGATAAATATTTTCCCCTTGTAGAGACGTAACATGCTACGTCTCTACTAATCGCCCCGGCGATCCGCTGAAACAGAAATACAAAGATGTAGCGTCATGGCGAGAAATGAAAATTAAAATTGAGTATTTAACAGGTCAATCTTTCCGGAATTGAATAGAGTATCATCCATTTATTATAATTGCTTTATGATATCAAATCCTTTATTATACCAGCATTCTTTTAAAATGACTCAAATGAATTAAACGGTTGATATTTGATACCTGATCTATTAGTTTTTAAAAATTCTAATCATTAAGGAAAAATTTTAGATCATAATAATATTCCTGATTATGTCCATTTTTCAGAGCAAAATCTCTAATCTTTAAGATTCGGTTGAACCCAATATTTTCTGTATTATAGATAATGCGCTCACTTTATATAGGAGGTGTTTATGCGTTTTAGATTGATTTCTATTGCAGGCCTGATGATTGTAATGACCGCTTTTGTCTCAGCCAATACATGTATCGATTGTCACAAATCCCTGCAGCCGAATATTGTTATCGATTGGGAACTCAGCAAACATGGTGTTAATGATATCGATTGTGCCACCTGCCATGGGGATGATCACAATTCCGATCAGGATTATACGAAGGCTAAAATTCCGACCCCGGAAACCTGTGCCGAATGTCATGATACCCAGGTCAAACAATTTTCCAAAGGGAAACATGCCCTGGCCTGGGCAGCCATGAAAGCAATGCCAACCATCCATCACCAACCCAGTGCTTTAATTGAGGGCATGAAGGGATGTGGTGGTTGTCATAAAATCGGTCTCAAGGGCACCGAAGAAATTAAACAGTTGCAAAAGGAGAGCCGTGGATTCGGCCTGGCTTCCTGCGATGCCTGCCATACCCGCCACACCTTTGCAGTAAAAGAAGCACGCCAGCCCCAGGCTTGTCAGACCTGCCATATGGGCTTTGATCATCCCCAATGGGAGATGTATTCTGCGTCCAAGCATGGGGTTCGGTATTTACTGAAACAAAACGGCACGTTACCGGAAGATACACCGGCACCCACATGTCAGGATTGCCATATGCAGGATGGAAATCACGAGGTTCGGACGGCCTGGGGATTTTTGGCCGTTAGATTACCTTTACCAGAAGATAAACAATGGAAGGTCGACCAGATAACTATTTTACAGGCCCTGGGCGTCCTTGATATGGCAGGGAAACCAACTACCCGGCTGGATGTTGTCAAAGACGCCGATCTCGCACGTCTAACCCAGGAAGATTTTAACAAAGAACGTGAAAAAATGCTGAATACCTGCGGTGGTTGTCATTCCCGTAATTTTGCCCGGGAGCAGCTGGAACGTGGGGACATGATGATTAAAGAAGTTGATCTCCTTCTCGCAGAAGCGATTCGGGAAATTGCTGGATTATATGCAGAGGGCATTTTACAAAATCCACAGGATTATACAAAAAAGTTTCCGGATCTTCTGACCTTTCACGATGCGCCAACGGTTGTCGAACAGCGTTTGTTTGAGATGCATTTAAAACATCGTATGCGGGCCTTTCAGGGGGTGTTTCATGCCAATCCTGATTATGCGCTCTGGTATGGCTGGAGTGAAATGCAACGCGATCTGACGGAGATTAAAACATTGGCGGAAGACTT
>CAZBBC010000205.1:0-6757 GCA_964489835.1 uncultured Calditrichota bacterium | reverse complement strand
TCCAAGAGAGGGATTTAGGGTGAGTTCTTTAAATCAAGTCTCTATGTTTATTATATCTCTAAACCATTTGACATTTCGGAGATAATTACTAATGATTAATGTTTTACCAGACATTCGTGATGAAAAATAAAGAACAAATGAGGAACTAAATATTTCAATGCGCCTTATTCAATCGCATATAACTGATCGATTTGTTGTTCATAGTTTTTTTCGATCGTTTTGCGTTTTGTTTTGAGGCTTGGTGTCAACTCACCCGCTTCTTGGGAAAAAGGATCAGAAATAAGTAAAAACTTCTTAATTCGTTCATAGCTGGCAAAATCTGACATCAGGCGATCAATCTCGCTTTGAATCAAGTTGTAAAGTTCCGTATGCTTTAATAGCTCTTCATAATTGGTGTAAGTTATGTCTACTTTAGCGGCCCAGTTAATAACTGCCTCTTTTGCAGGGACGATTAATGCCGAACAAAATTTACGTTTATCTCCAATAACGACGGCTTCTTCAATATAACTGCTGGTTTTCAGATTATTCTCGATCGGCTGGGGAGCAATATTTTTACCTCCGGAGGTAACGATCAGATTTTTCTTACGATCGGTGATGACCAAAAAACCGTCCTCATCAATAAAACCGATATCACCGGTATAAAACCAGCCATTGCTGTCGATGACATCATGGGTATCTTCAGCTTTGTTATAATAACCCAACATAACATGATCCCCACGCGTCAGAATCTCACCATCATTAGCAATCTTTAATTCAACGCTTGGCAGCGGTCGTCCAACCGCTCCAAATTTGTAAGCATCAGGCCGGTTAAAACAGATGCCGGGTGAAGTTTCCGTTAACCCGTAGCCTTCAAGAATGACTAATCCGGCAGTGTTGAAAAATTCACCGATCGCAGCCGGCAGAGGGGCGCCACCACTGACAAAGTAACGTAACCTACCGCCAACCCGCGCTTTTAGTTTGCTGAAAACAAGACGGTAAGCCACCGCTTGTTTGAATCGCAGGGGAAATGGAACATTTTTTTGCTCTTTTTTCGTTTGTATATATTTGCTTCCCACATTGATCGCCCAATAAAATATTTTTCGCTTTAGGGGAGATCCTGTTTCAACGGCTTCGCGTATCCGGGCATAAATTTTTTCAAACAGCCTGGGAACAGAGATCATCAATGTCGGCCTAATTTCCAACAAATTTGCAGCAACACTATCAATATTTTCTGCGTAGGCTATTGTCGCTGCATGATAGCAGGGAAAATAATGTCCGGCCGTTCTTTCGAGAATATGGCTCAAAGGGAGAAAAGACAGAAAAATATCTTCCGGATAACAGTCAAAGAGTTGTGAGACATCTTCAAGATTGGTAAAAAAGTTTTTATGACATAAAATGACTCCCTTGGGTTCGCCGGTTGTGCCCGAGGTATAAATGATCGTTGCCACATCCTCTTTCCGAATGTTGTCAATCGATTCCGGGATATAATTTTTATTTTTTTGAAGAAAACTGTCAGAATTCTCGGTTAAAAATTCAAACGGATTCCAGGTTGGGGCAAGTGATTCACTGCCTGTATCGATGATATAATAGTGTTCGACAGCTGTTAAACTTGGGCGAACAGCATCCACTTTTTCTAATTGGATTTTATCTTCAACAATAACCACCTTAGCTTGTGAGTCATTAACAATGTATCGTACCTGATGTTCCAGGAGAGAGGGATACAAAGGAACCAGAATGGCGCCCAGAAAAAGGGCGGCATAATCTGTTAATGCCCACTCCAGACGATTGGAAGAGATTAAGGCAATTTTATCTCCTTTTTTAATACCTGCTGCGGCAAACCCGGCAGCAATTTTTTCCGCTCGATCCACCGCCTCTTTAAAATTGACAGAGATCCACTGTCCCTTACTTTTATATTTGTAGGCGGTATGCGAGGGAAAATCCTGGCGCTTGGAATAAAACATCTCCGCTAAATTTTTGTATTTCATATGAGCTCCTGAAAATATAATAATCAACCGGAGTCATTTATCGTAGGACTTCCGGAAGTTAATTTGGCATTTTGGCGATTAATACTTCCAGATAATGTGATTTTATTTGTTGACTGGCCATCGCTTGTTTCAGTGGAGGTAATTTAAGGATGACTCCTAATATGGCAGCAAGTGCACGATGGCTCCATAGCACCCGGTTATCAAAGATCAGGTGTTGAAGTTTTCCCCTCTCGATGGCCATCACCACGGCCCGATGGGTACCATCGAGCGGTGTAAGAACTCTCTGCGGCCGGGATTCCAGGTGGATATTACCTTTTGTACAGGCCCGAACACACAAACCACAGCCCAGACAGCGCTCTTCATCCAATCTGGCTTGCTTCATTTTGGGCCGCTGCGGATCGTTTGCTGAAGTCAATGACATTGCTTCCACCGGACAAATCGTTACACATTTCCCACACCCATTACATTGTTCAGAATGAATTACAGGAATAAAATTTGTTGTGTGAATCGGATTCATTATTGCAAAACGTCTCGCCGCTATCATCGCTTCACAACAACATCCGCAGCAATTGCAGATAAAGTTGACATTATTTCGAACATTTTCACCAAACTGGACCAGTTGATGATCATAGGCCATTTGTAATAAATCCAGACACTCGTTTTCATCTACCTGGCGGGCATGGCCATATTTAATTAGTGATGCCGCGGCATTATTAAAAGTCATACAGATATCCATCGGGGCATTACAAGCCTTGCCTATGTGTTCCATTTTGTGCCGACAGTAACAAATGCCCACTCCGATGTGAGCAGCTGTTTTAATAATTTCCGAGGCACGCTCATAATCCAAAACGTGCAAAGCATTGTCAGATGATAGCACAGGTTCATACACAAATGTGCGTCCGAGTTGAGTCTCACCCTGCACGAATAGTTCCCGGATAAAATCTTCTTCCACATTTAAATATTGATAGAAAAGTTCAGCGAGCGCCTTCTGATCAATATCAGTGCGGATGCGCATCATTGAAAATTCGAAAAAACCGGCCATTGGTGGCGGCAGGGTATAGGTAGATGTTCCGTTCAATTGAATATCTACCAGTAAGGCCCGCCCGGCCAATTCATCGAGTATTTTCTGTGTCTGGGATAGATTTATTTTCCATATCCGGCTGGCTTTTTCCGCTGTGAAGGGCTTGATCGGCAAGGTTGAAACTAATTCGGCTTCTCTTTCACTGAAAAGTATTTTTAGTATTCTAAATAATAGTTCGGATGGCGGTGCGCCTTGTGGAAAACGGTTTAAACGCTCAACTAATTGTGAATATCCGGATTTAATCGTATGGTGTGCCATATCGATATATTTTATTAAGTTTGATCTTTATTAGCATTTTCTAGCCTGGTCTGGCCATTGGCGACCATTTGTTTGAAGATAACCAGCTGCTCTTTCATCGCTTCGACACGATCATCAGGTTTTGTGCGTGCCTCTAATAAAATCCAGCCTTTGTAGTCCATTGCAACAAACAAACTGATCAATTGCTGGTAGGGATAATCACCGACATTTAATTCCCGGATATGTGCTGTATCACCAAAACGGTCTTTAACCAAATGGAAATTATATTCCAATCCTCTCCCATCAAGATCTTCATCATTTGAATTCCAACAAACGGCAACATTTGGGTGGTCGGCAATGTCCATAATCGCTTTTATTGTCGGTAGTTTCGAGCATTTTCCATGGACTTCAAGTCGTATTTGCTGGTTAAAGTCAGCAGAAAATTTACCAAGAATATTTAACGATTTACCAATCTGTTCAATAGTTTGTTCGTGAGGAACATTATCATGGAAGCTGTTAGGTTTAACCTTTACACCACTGCCACCAATATCATGGCTCAATTTAACAAATTCCTTTGTTGCTTCAATAGACGCTTTCAGTATTTCAGGATCAGGACTGTCGTAATTTTCATTAGAACCGATGCCAACTAAAGTTACCGGGCTATTATCGAACTTCAATTTCACCTCTTTCCGTTCCTGGGCACTCAGAGCGGGTTCTACTCCATGGGCATGGGTGGTCCGTAATTCGACACCAAGCAATTTTGATTGTTCACAATTTTTAATTAATGTTTCCAGATCCCAGTCCTGACCCCACAGATAAGTGACCAGGCCGAGACGCATTGCCGATCCCGGTTTTTTAGTTAATTCTGTTTTGTTATTTCCACAACCTATAAACTGATTTAGTACAAATATACCGGTTGTTGCCTGGGTAGTGCGGATAATAAATTCACGTCGGGAGATTTCATTGTTTTGTGATTTCATTTTGTTTCCTCTCTTAAATATAGGTGGTTTCGTTATATTTCCCCTTTTTCCTTGATATAATCGGGATTTGGTTCTGCAAATTTTGCCTTTAGTTCTTTTTGCCAGGTATGAAGCATCGCTCGCAGTTCATCAGCTTTCTCCGGCCTGGTTTGTGACAGATCATTTCTCTCCGCCAGGTCTGTTTTTAAATTGTAAAGTTCAACTTTATCTTCTTCATAAAACTCGATCAGTTTCCAGTCCCCGGCCCGGACCGCTGCTCCCGGGGTCCAGGTGCTACCATGATAATGAGGGTAATGCCAGAAGAGCGCTTTTCTATCGAGGCTAGTATTTCCTTTCAGGAGAGGTAAAAGACTAACGCCGTCTATATGTTGTTCCGGCATCAGGGGCAATCCGGCCAGTTCGAGAATCGTAGGG
Source organism: uncultured Calditrichota bacterium (assembly GCA_964489835.1). Lineage (GTDB taxonomy): Bacteria > Calditrichota > Calditrichia > JAJRVZ01 > JAJRVZ01 > CAZBBC01. The sequence goes on along the minus strand of CAZBBC010000205.1, from coordinate 2,081 downwards.
TAGAAGTCATGGCTAGTCACCGGTACCTGACAGATACTGCCGGGCCTGGTTACCCCGGGTGCCCGAATGATCATTGGTTCACGGATGCCACCCTCATAACACCAGCCTTTACCTGCGCGTAAAGGGAGATTTGAAGTCGGTGCCGTCTTTTGATGAAGCGTGGAGAGGCCACCATTATCAGACATGAAAATTACAATCGTATTATCGGTCAGATTGAGCGAATCGAGTTTTGATAGTAAACGACCGACATTCTCATCCATCGCATACACCATGGAAGCATAAGCAGCATTATCCTGCCGCTGTTTGGTCCATCCTTGTCGCTCGGGATGAAAAAGCATCTCCTCTTCTCTCTTTTCCATTTTTAATGCTTTTTCCTGAAAGTGAATGAGATGCTTTTTGCTTGCCTGAATCGGCCTATGAACGGTATAAAAGGAGAGATACAGAAGAAACGGTTTATCCCCATTTTCTTTTAAAAAGCGAATGGATTCATCTGTCAGTCGGTCTGGCAGATATTCACCCTCAGGACCGTCTTCCAGTTTAGGATTTTTATAGGGTGAATAGTAACCTCCGGGTGGTGATCCTTTATCATGACCTCCTTTATTAATAGTAAATCCCTGGTCTTCAGGCCAGAATCCTTTGCCTCCCAGGTGCCATTTACCGGCAAAAAATGTGTTGTATCCACTCTGATGCAATACCTCAGCGAATGTGATCTCATCCAAGGGGAGTTCATGAATGTCATTCGGAGGCAATAGTCTGGTTCCTATTGGATTTCGCCCCGGGATCCAGTCTGTGATACCCACCCGAACCGGATGCTTACCGGTCATGATGCTGGCACGTGTAGGGCTGCAAACCGGGCAGGCCGCATAAGCATCGGTAAATCGCATACCTCCTGTTGCCAGCCGGTCGATGTTGGGCGATTCATAAAATGTACTGCCATAACAGCCTAAATCCTTCCAACCCAGGTCATCTACCAGAATAAAAATAAAATTCGGGTGTTTACTTTTATAACATCCTGGAAAGAGATCAGAAACAGCCAAAGCCGCCGATCCTAAAGTAATCGTTTTGATAAAATTGCGTCTTGTGGGCATTTTATCTGCCTTTCTGTGTGCAACCGACGTAGTGTGACTTTTTGATATATATATATATTCGTAGCGCAGCATCCCGATATATCGGGACAAACAAAGAAAAAAATTCTGACCCTCCCCCGGCCCCTCCCTGCTTGCAGGGAAGGGTGTCGACCCGCCTCAGGCGGGGAGACGGGGTGGGTAATCAGTATTAATTCGACAAATAATGATGCCACAAAATCCTTGCTGCTACCGCTCTCCATGGTTTCCGTGTCCACATGGGTGGTGTTCCCAATGAGCTAACAATAGCCCCAAGATCAGGATCGTTGTTAGCCAAGAATATTATACCCTTTTCAAAATTTTCGGGAGTTAGCTGTTTAATGATCATGATCTCCGGCGCCATGGACATGACCGTGAGAGAGTTCTTCCTCAGTTGCTTCTCTGATTTCCGTAATTTCAACATCAAAATGAAGCACTTCATCGGCCAGTGGATGATTCATATCGATTGTCACTGTTTCATTCTCTATTTTAGTTACTGTGGCAACGCGCATTCCATCAGATGTTTCCACCCGATACTGGATGCCTTCTTTAACATCATTTTGATTTTGGAAATTTGAAAGGGGTACTGATTGAACAAGATTTTCATCCCGGAGACCGTAAGCATCTTCAGGATTAATCACAACATGCAATTTATCTCCTGCTTCTTTATTGATCAAAGCCTGTTCCAATCCGGAGATTACATTACCTGACCCCTGAATATATACTAAGGGAGACTGACCTTCAGAACTATCTATGATTTCCCCATTATCATCTTTCAATATATAATGAATACCTACCACTTTCTTATCAGAAATCTTCATTAATAAACCTCCCCTGTTGTTCCGTACCTACAGTTTGGGTAGGCTCAGAATGATTAGTATAATTTAAATAACTTTAACATGAGTGTCCGGTTTGAAAAAATAATTCAATTAAGGATTAAAACTCATCCCCCAACCCCTTCTCTTAATAAGAGAAGGG
>CAZBBC010000204.1:0-6823 GCA_964489835.1 uncultured Calditrichota bacterium | reverse complement strand
GATCCAATATTATAAAAATTTACGGAGGAATTGAGATCATGAGCGATCAGGGACATTATCATATAGTTATTATCGGCAGTGGTCCTGCCGGATTAACTGCCGGTATCTATACCGCCAGAGCGAATCTGAATCCACTTATACTCGAGGGTAACCAACCCGGAGGACAATTAACCATTACGACTGAAGTTGATAATTTCCCTGGGTTTTCTGAAGGGATCACCGGTCCGCAACTGATGGATGAGATGCGTAAACAGGCCATCCGTTTCGGCGCCACTGCAAAATTTGAGATCGTTACGAATGTTGACTTTACCAGTCGTCCCTTCCCAATTACAGCCGAGGGGCAGAATTATACGGCGGATGCCGTAATCATTGCTACGGGTGCCTCCGCTCGATGGTTAGGTATAGAATCCGAAAAAAAATTCATGGGATTTGGTGTATCTGCCTGTGCCACTTGCGATGGTTTTTTCTTTAAAAATAAAGAAGTGATCGTTGTCGGTGGGGGAGATTCCGCAATGGAAGAAGCGACCTTTTTAACCAAATTTGCGGAGAAGGTGTATATTGTGCATCGCCGGGAAGGATTTCGTTCATCCAAGATCATGTTGGATAAAGCAAAGAAAAACGAAAAAATAGAATTTCTTCTCAATAATGTGATTGAAGAGATAAAGGGTGATAAAACCGTTAGTTCTGTTGTGTTAAAAAATACCACAACAGGAAAACTAACGGAAATGAATATTGATGGTATCTTTATGGCTATCGGTCATATACCAAACACACAGATATTCGGCCAGATTAATAAAGATGATGTGGGATATCTCCTCACCGAACCTGGCTCGACAAGGACAAATATTCCCGGAGTTTTTGCTTGTGGTGATGTTCAGGATAAGATTTACCGCCAGGCAGTAACTGCTGCAGGTTCGGGATGTATGGCAGCAATTGACGCAGAAAAATATTTAGAAGCCAATGAATAAGATGGGGTATTATATTATACTGGTAGAGACGTAGCATGCTACGTCTCTACAAATCATATATAATTACCTCAGCGATCTGCCTACGCGGAAACTACAATGTTATTGGCTATAGTAGCATTAACCACATATTTTCATGCCAACTGCGTAAATATTTCAATCTATACAAAATATGCAACCTGTATGCCCGATTGGGTGTCTGATATCCTCTCATTTATTTTTATTAAACAATCCAATCAATTTAACGTATCACATACCATCAGGTTGAAAGCAAATATATATTTTTTTGATCGTGAGGTAAAATTATGACAACATCATCTGCCTGCTTGTATACAAGAAAGCCCATTCTTACCGTTGTATTTCTCTGGTTTTTATCTGCACTTCTCCATCCATTGCAGTCAGTCAATGCACAGAGTTTAGACATTCCGGTTAAGGGATATGGCATCAGTTTTGGAAATTCAAGAGATTTCACCGGTTTACGATTTAACTTCCGTGATCGATATGTCAATCATATTAAGGGTATTAATTGTACATTCTGGTATGCGGATGAGAACGAATATGCTGTTATTGACGGCTTATCTGTAGGTGTCACACCCTTTGCTGGCGATTTGGGTTATATTCAGTTGGGTATCGCCGGTGTGGGAGCATTTCATAATATGAACGGATTTAGTCTGGGATTACTCGGTGCCGGTGCTGGTGAGAATATCACAGGAATTACCGTGGGCGGATTAGGAGCGGGAGCAGGAGGCAACATTACCGGTCTCACACTTGGTGGATTGGGAGCTGGTGCAGGTGGTAACATCACCGGTCTCACACTTGGAGGGCTGGCAGCAGGTGCGGGCGGATCTGTGAATGGTATTGTTATCGGCGGGCTCGCCGCGGGCGCCGGGGGTGACGTGATCGGATTAACATTTGGGGGGCTAGGTGCCGGGGCCGGCGAGAATGCCATCGGTATCAACTGTAGCATAGGCGGGGTGGGTGCAGGCCAGAATCTTATAGGCATCAACATTGGTGGACTTGGCACAGGAGCCGGAAATGATATGTTCGGCTTGAATTTCGGCGGTCTTGGTGTCGGCGCCAGTAACAATCTGACTGGAGTCAATATTGGTGGTCTTGGTGTGGGAGCCGGAAACGAACTGCGGGGGATTTCCTTTGCTCTTCTTGGCGCCGCTGCGCCCGGTATACAAGGTCTTACAATCGCCGGATTAGGTGTTGGCGGCACAGAGGTTACGGGGATTACACTGGCCCTGGCTCATGTGCGTATTGAAAATAACGGTATTTTAACCGGCTTTTCTGCCAGTGCATTTAATTATATAAAGGGTCTGCTTCAAGGCGTTTCGCTTGGAATTGTAAATTATGCCTATGCGGTGAGTGGATTTCAGATTGGCCTGATTAATTATATTGAGGATAATCCTCCGGGACTAAAAATCCTGCCAATTTTTAATACCAGATTCTAGTACTCTTCCTTAATCTCGAGGATATATACAATTAAAGTCAAAGACTATGATATTTTATTAAAATTTCATTATAATACCGATTGCGATCACCGGCTTAGAAGAAATGACCCACCCCGTCTCCCTACGCTCGACACCCCTCCCTGCAAGCAGGGAGGGGATGGGGGAGGGTCAGAAATTAAGTTTTGCTTATTCCTATTCTACTTGATTTTATGATCGTTGGCAGATAATATCATAAAATTCCTGCCGTCTGTCTTTAAAGATATCATTACGTGGGGTCATCATCTTATCTCTGGACAGGCTGATGTCAACTGACTGAACAGGTAATAATTCCCTTTTTGCGGGCGCCCTATAAAGTAAATTTCCCTTGGGGGCAACGATCTGGCTTTTACCCGTGAAAGTTAATTCTCCCTGCGGTCGCTTATCCGTTCCGAATCGGTTGGCAGTAATGGCATAGACATTATTTTCCAGGCAGCGGGTGATCATTGCCTGCTGGCAGTAACTAAGTACGAGATTCGAGGGATGGCAAATGATATCTGCCCCCATCAAAGAAAGTGCGCGGAAAGTTTCCGGAAAAATCCAATCAAAACAGACCATCATGCCGATATTCGCACCTCTTACTTCATTAATTTGTAACGGAATATCACCCGGATCAAACCAATGTTTCTCCTCACTAAATAAATGTATTTTTCGATAGGTATGGACGACACCATCCGGTCCAATCAACAGGGCGCTATTAAAGTATTTATCCTTCTGCTTCTCGGCAAAACCGGTGACCAGATATAAATCTTTTTCACGACATAAACCGATCAGGGTTTCCACCGTCTTTGAGTGTCTGATATCTTCAGCCTGCTCTTTCACCTCTTCTCTGTTCCTGAAGTAATATCCGGTAAAAGGCAATTCAGGCAGAACGATCAGATCCGCGGAGACTTGTTTTATTGCCCGGATAACTTTATTTAAATTATGCCTTATCTTCCCAAATAATGGCCGGAATTGGAAAAAACCGATGCGAAGCATATGGCCTCTCTCCTTTCTTTTCCCTGATTTTAGATTCTTCGTTGCAAATCTAAGAGTATAAATTACTTTTAACTCGGAATTTGGAACTGGGAATTCTTTAGTTCCGAGTTCCAAGTTCCCAGTTATTTACTATTGGATTAAATCTTTAAAAAAAAATTTAGAGAATATAATACTTTTATATTTAAATTGGGAGATCTGATTGAATGGAACTACGGATACAATATACCAGTGCGTTCCTAAACCTTTTACTACATGGCGAATCCGGATCTGACGGATAGGAAATGCCAGCACGGATTTATTTTATGAAGCTTTTTTGTCGAAAACTGGGCGAAGGGGATCCGATTATCATCCTCCATGGCCTTTTTGGTATTTCCGATAACTGGCTTTCTATCGGGAAACAACTGGCTCTTACCTATCGTTGCTATTTGCTCGATATGCGCAATCATGGTCGCTCTCCCCATAGTATGGATCTGAATTATGAAGATATGGTAGAAGATATCTATGAGTTTCTGACTGATTTTGGTCTGCGCACGGTTTCCATCATCGGTCACTCGATGGGGGGGATAACGGCTATGAAATTTGCCCTGGAATACCCTCACCGGATGAAAAAACTGGTGATTGTAGATATCGCTCCCAAGTCCTATCCTGCCCTTCATCAAAACATACTCGAAGGATTATTAGCCATTCCTGTTAAAAACTTGAAATCCCGGGTTGAAGCGGATACGATCCTGAAGAATTATGTATCCTCTCCAAAAATCCGCCAGTTTTTGCTGAAAAACATATACCGCCTGGAAGATCAATCCTATGCCTGGCGTCTTAATATCGATGCAATATCCCGCCATTCGGCGGATATTGGTGGAAGCTTCTCACAAAATAAAACCTATAATAAACCAACCCTGTTTATCCGCGGTGAAAAATCGGTTTATATTTTAGAAGAAGATACATACCGTATAAAGGAGATATTTCCCCAGGCAACTATCCTGACCATTGACGGGGCGACACACTGGGTACATGCCGAGAAGCCGGAAGCGGTTTTAAATGCTATACGATCATTCCTATGATCTCATAGTGGACAGCAAAACTGGGATATTTAAAACAGATGAATATATTTTGCTCTTAATAACAAAACCACAGAGAACCTAGTGCTCACCCTTCGGGCGGGCGACGGCCTCTGCCGTTCAAATTAGAATATATAAAAAGATTTAACCACGAAGCGCACGAAAATTATAATAATACTTAAAAACTTCGTGTACTCTGTGTTTTCTCCGTGCGCTCTGCCTGCCCGCCTACTGGCGTGGTGGTTAATTTTTACAATACCCAAAGAAAAGAAGGGATACGTGAAATGAAAGATCGTCATCTGATTCTTACGGGGGGAACGGGGGGTCTAGGGACCGGCGTCACCCAACTGGCGCTAAAAAACGGATCCCATCTTACCATTCCCTATCATTCCCTTAATGTCGTCGAACGATTGGGCAAATCAATCGACGCGGAAACGATTAAAAAAATTAATTTTGTCTTTGCTGATATGAGAGATGAGAAAAGTGTCAAAGATGTATTTGCCAAACAGGAAAAAGTCGATATTCTTATTCACCTGGTCGGTGGTTTTTCAATGGGTGAAACCCATGAATACAAATTGGAAGACTGGCACCGCCAAATTGACCTGAATCTGACATCAACCTTCCTGGTAATAAAACATGCTTTAAAAAAAATGTGGGAAAGCGGTTACGGCCGGATTGTTACGGTTTCTTCCCGGGTAGCTGTGGAACCAGCAGCACAAATGGCCGCCTATAGTGCAGCCAAGGCAGGTATCATCGCGCTTACCCGCTCCGTTGCCCAGGAAACTAGGGGAAGCAATATCACCGCTAATACGGTATTACCCAGTATCATTGATACACCGGCCAACCGCGAATCAATGGGCGAAAGCAATGCCCACCGTTGGGTAAAAAAAGAATCGCTGGCAGAAATTATCTGTTTTCTGGCCTCCGAAAAGGCCGGAGATCTCAGGGGTGCGGTGGTACCGGTATATGGGAATGTGTAGGGGCCCGTTGGGCCCCGCCCGAACATGTAGAGGCGCATTGCAATGCGCCTTATGGGTATAAGGTATAAGGACATACAAGTTCCCAATTACAAATTACAAATTACAAATCTAAATAAAGGAGGACGGTTATGAAACGAAGAGAATTTTTAAAATCATCACTGGTATCTACGTGTGGGATCAGTCTGGCAAGTTTACCCACAGGGCTGATCACGGCCTGCACGCAAACCAAGGCACCGCTATATAAAATATCACTGGCGGAGTGGTCACTGCACAGAGGCCTATTTGACGGAAAAATTGATCACCTCAATTTTGCCTCATTGGCCGGGCAGAGTTATGGTATTGAAGCGGTGGAATATGTCAACCAGTTTTTTAAAGACAAAGCAAAAGACCAGGCCTATCTTGCGGATATGAAAAAACGGGCCGCGGATGTGAATGTCAAAAGTCTCCTGATCATGTGCGACGGTGAAGGCCGGTTGGGTGATCCTGACAATAGCCAACGACTACAGGCGGTGGAGAACCATTACCAATGGGTGGATGCCGCTAAATTTCTTGGTTGTCACTCCATCCGCGTCAATGCGGCCAGTGAAGGTGACTATGAGGAACAGCAACAGCTGGCGGCCGATGGTTTACGTAAACTGGTCGAGTATGGTGATAAATATGGTATCAATGTAATCGTTGAAAATCATGGCGGATTGTCCAGCAACGGCAACTGGCTGGCCGGTGTGATGAAACGGGTGGACCATCCCCGTTGCGGAACGCTACCGGATTTCGGTAATTTCCGGGTCAGCCAGGATGAAAACTATGATCGTTATAAAGGCGTTTCCGAACTGATGCCGTATGCCAAGGCGGTTAGTGCTAAATCGCATGATTTTGATCCGGCCGGTAATGAAACCGCTACCGATTTTCTGAAAATGATGAAAATTGTTGTGGATGCCGGCTATCATGGCTATGTCGGTATTGAATATGAAGGCAGTGAATTAAGTGAGGATGAAGGTATCCGGGTAACGAAGAAACTGCTCGAGAGCGTCCGTGATCAGTTAGTTTAGATAATTGTAGAAGGTACAGAGGCCAATCTTCAGGTTCCTATGCAGTGTGCCGCTCCGACACTTGCCAGAAACATTGAATATGAAGCATTCGCAGACACACAGGTCACAGCCCTTATTATTGCACAGAACGTATTAATAAAACACTGGGATCTGTGTTTCGTTACAGGAAAATTAATTTTTCTCAACTAATGACTAAAAAACTCATCCCCAAACCTGCGTCTAAGCCGCATCTTCGACCTTCTCTTAAGAAGAGAAGGGGCTCCCTAAAGTCCCTCTCTTTCCAAGGGAGGGATTTTGGGTGAG
>CAZBBC010000203.1:0-6918 GCA_964489835.1 uncultured Calditrichota bacterium | reverse complement strand
CCACCCCGTCTCCCCGCCTGAGGCGGGTCGACACCCCTCCCTGTCCGGCTTTGCCGGACAGGGAGGGGCTGGGGGAGGGTCAGCAATTTTTTCTTTGTTTGTAGCCTTGGGCTGCATTATGGACAAATCAAAACTAACGACAAAGTGGTAATTCAACATGGGCTTAAAATCAATTTTATCATTAATCATTCTCTATACCCTGACTGGGTATCCGGCTAATTTGACTCTTGCACAAAAACTGACACCGGAAATGCTCGGTAAACCCCGGGAGGAAATCAGATTTACTGATAATCAGTTACGATTGTTTAATGGCCGGGGTTGTATTTATGTGAAGCAGAACAGTCTGACCGGTATGCATCGGGTACAATTCCCGCCGATTGATATTCGCCAGTATCAGTTCAGACTAGATTTTCGTGATGACAAAAACGGCATTTTGATGCAGGATAATATCCCGGAACTCTGGGAAGACTTTAAAGAAAAAGGATCCGGTTATGATCCACTGGGCGTAAACTTCAGAGCCGGCTATCCCTATGCGCTGCTCAGCCAGAATGAATACTGGAAACCGAATTCCTATTATCGGGAAGGTACCTATCATAAAAAATATGGCAAAGAATGGGTATCATTTGCGGTTGAAACTGAAACGATGGTTTCGGGAAACCGGGATGAAGTCTATCTGGAAGTGAGGTTGACCAATCGTAGCGATCAACCGTTATCACTAATGTTGATCCCTGTTCAACTGGTTCGTTTTGAAAATCCTTCCTCGTCGGGAAATGATCAGATCTATCAGAGAATAAATCCATATATTTTACAAAATGCGCAATACCGGATATCACTGAGCAGTGATCTGAAGCAATGTAATGAAGATGGCTGGAAATGGGTGATCCCCGAAAAATCTTCAAATATAGCCCGTATTGCCATCCAACTACAAACGGTCGAAAAAAAACAGACGGATAGATATTTACCCGAGATTGAGAAACGCATGCTGGAGGCTCAAAAGACAACGCGAAAACGTCTGCAGTCGGTAGCGGAGAAATTACCGGTACTTAGAACGGAGCACAAACGGCTGGATGAATTTTACAAGCGCTGTATTTTGACCGTGTCAGAGTGTAAATGGGAGCGTGAAAATTTTATTGTCAATCCTTTCTGGTCATCCGGATCATGGATCTATACGATTCCCTGGGACCTCTGTTTTCTTAGTGACATGCTCAGTATGATGAGCCATGAAAGTATGCGTGAAACCATCGGATTGTCGTTCAGCGAAGAAGACCTTGTCTGTTCAAACATGGGATGGGATGGCTGTGCGCCGGGTGTTTTTTATATTATGCAACCATTCGCCCTTAAAATCATGCTTGATGCCTACCTGCGCCGAACCGGTGACACCGGATTTCTGAACAAAAAAATATCCGGTCAGACCATTCTCCATTGGATGAAAACCTGGGGAGATATTCTGATAAATGATTTTACTTCAAAAACAAGCGGTATGCTCGATATTGGGCCGGATACGGAAGCCCTGGTGGAAATCCGTACAGACGGATTTGATTATATTGTACCTGTTCTGAATGGACTGGCTGTTGAATATTACCAATGGCTGGCTTCCTGGTGCCGGGAATTCAAGGATGCAGACAGTTTAAAATTTAATCAACAAGCCGTGGCTTTGGAAAAACGATTCCATGAAAATTTATGGAATGCAGAAAAACGATGGTTTGATAATGTTTATCCGGATGGCGGGCGAAAACCTGTGTACTCAAATCTTCTTTTTGATTTGATTGGGACGGATGTTTTGACAGGGGAGGAGCGGCTTGGACTATTATCCCATCTGAATGACAATGAATTTCTGGGTCCCTATGGTGTCTATTCCATGTCCAGACAGGATCGCGTGCACTGGGACCGGGTGGATACCGATTGGGGCGGTGGTGGTTCCTATACGGGTACCCCGATGCAATTGGTCCGTAATCTGTATCAATCGGGAATGGGACAGTTAGCCTGGACCATCTTAAGTCGGTTTACACGGTATGTGGATCATTTTCCCTATATCTCGCAGAATTTCAGGGCAGATGAATTCTTTCAGGATGAATCGTCGCAACCGATGGCGATTTGTGCCGGTGCGGGTGTCGAGGCCATCGTTTTTGGACTGTTTGGTCTCTCACCTCAGATTGATGGGTACCTGGATGTCCATCCCTTTTATGCCCATGAGTTAGGCAATGCTAATCTCAATGACTATCAGTTTCGAGGACATAGCTACGATATCAGTATGGATCGCTATGGATTTAAACTCAGTCGTGATCGTAAGATGCTTGGATCGTATCATCACGGAGAATCCGTACGCATCTGGCCTGACGGCCGTATCATGACCAATGACCAGATGCGTGTTTCCATTTCCACGGTTGAAACGGATAAATTCGTTTTTGTAGATTCGAAGGAAATTATTTTAAAAACAGCAACACCCGGAGCATCGATCTATTATACACTGGATGGCAGTCAGCCTAACGCCCGAAGCACCATCTATAAAGGGCCATTCTCAATCTCGGAAAGCTGCCAACTAAAAGCTATTGCCCTACACAGAGACCTGATTGCCAGTCAAATTTCCGTGATCTATTTTGAAAAGATCAATGAATCCGAGGTAGAATCACCGCCACTGATGATCACGGATTTTCTTATATCGCAGTCTTTTCATGGGTATGTCGGGCCGGAAGGAAAAGATGACTATCCGCTCAACAAATCTAATATCAATTGGAAAAAAGCAGAGGTGGATGAAAGAGGCATCGTGTGGCTCAGCCAGCAATTGACTCCCTTTGCCAACTGTCATGCCTTTGCCGTTACGGAGATTATCAGCGATAAAGATTTTGAGAGCACACTTTTAACCGGCACGAATGATGGCGCTTTTATCTGGCTGAATGGTGATTTGATTCTTGATAATTATAAAGACCATCCCTTATACTACAATCAATTCAAACTCCCGGTAAATCTTAAAAAAGGCAAAAACACCCTGGTATTGATGATCATGCAGTCAGGGGGTAGCTGGGGCTTTCATGTCAATCTTAAAACGCAGGGAAATAATCTAAAGGTGGTACTACCGATTTTGGAGAATTAAAATGAGAAACATCATTCTACTATTATTACTATTTTTAACAGTATTTCTGAGCCTACAGTGTGAACCAGAACCGGGTGCGCCGACCGGTTTAATCTGTGAATTGCTGCGTGCGCCTGAACGGGCCGTTATTACCGATCCCCAACCGGAATTCGGCTGGATTGTCAATGATACACGCCGAGGTGCCATGCAAAGCGCCTGGCAGATCCTGGTCTCTTCCAGTCAGGATTTACTTGATCAGGATAATGGGAATATATGGGATTCAGGCAAAAAAATCTCAAATCAATCCATTGATCTTGAATACCAGGGTAAAAATCTCAAACCCGACAGTGAATACTGGTGGAAAGTCAGAACCTTCGATGGTTTTGACCGGGTTAGTTCCTACAGCGAATCTCAAAAATTTCAAACCGGTCGTCTTGAATGGATGCCTCTGGAGAGCAAGTGGATAACCAGGGGGGGATCCGAATGGTTGCTGGAGAACAGACAGCGGGCTGATTACGATGAAATTGCACCGGAAAAGCTGATCCTTCTGGCCGAAGGGCATTATTTCGCTGATTTCGGGAAAGCTGCCTTTGCTACACTAGAACTGACGGTTTCGACAGAAAAAGCACGGGATTCGCTGATCATTTACCTGGGAGAGCGTAAAACAGCTGATAACCGCGTGGACAGAAATATTGGTAGATCAAATATTGGCCTGATAATCTCATCTTTACCGCTTAAAAAAGGAAAAAATACGTATACACTACAAATACAGCGAAAAAAGTCTCATTATCCGAACAGCCAGATTCTCGCGGAACATATGCCTGAAGTAACACCGTTTCGTTATGCAGAAATAATAAATTCACCATCTGAAATTACCAAAGAAAATATAAAACAGATCGCCTTGTTCTATTATTTTGATGAGAACGCTTCTTATTTTAAAAGCTCAAATCAGAATTTGAACCAGGTTTGGGATCTTTGTAAGTACACGATGAAAATGACTCCCTTTCTTGCGCTTTATACTGATGGGAACCGAGAGCGTATGCCCTATGAGGCTGATTCATATATTCAGCAGCTTGGCCACTATGCTGTTGATCGTGAATATTCCGTTGCACGTTATACCTTGCAGTTCCTGCTCCGGAATTCCTCATGGCCGACGGAATGTCATATGCATACGGTTTTTATGGCCTGGCACGATTATATGCAGACAGGAAATACAGAATTACTACAAAAGTATTATATCGATCTTAAAGCCAAGACCTTATCTGCTCTGGCACGTGCCGATGGTTTAATCAGTACACTCGAAGGAGGAGTAACCAAAGAATTTTTAGAGAGCCTGTATTACCATGGAAACAGTTTTAGCGATTTAGTAGATTGGCCGCGGGGAAAACAGCCTGGGGAAAAACAGGCTAGTAACCAGGGTCCAACACCGGAAGGCGAACGCGACGGCTATATATTTATGCCGTACAATACCGTTGTAAATGCCTTTCACTACCGTACATTAGTTTTGATGGCCGACATTGCAAAAGCACTGGGTGAAAATGAGGAGGTCGTCCGCTTTACAGAGCAGGCGGCCCGGGTAAAAGAAAGTTTTAATAAAGAGTTTTTTGAAACGGAAAGAGGCATTTATCTTGATGGTATTGGCACCAACCATGCCTCCCTTCATGCCAATATGTATCCCCTGGCCTTTGGTCTGGTTCCTTCAGAAAAGATACCATCAGTCGTAAAATATATTAAAAGCCGGGGGATGGCCTGCAGTGTATACGGTGCCCAATCTCTTCTGGAAGCCCTCTATAATACCGACGAATCTGAGTATGCCCTTTCCCTGATGACGGCTGAGTCAAAACGCAGCTGGATGAACATGATCCGGGCCGGATCAACGGTGACAACCGAGGCCTGGGATGAATATTATAAACCCAATCTAACCTGGAATCATTCCTGGGGTGCGGCCCCTGCAAATATTATTCCCCGCCGGCTGTTTGGTATTGAGCCCTTAAAACCAGCCTTCCGGTTAATCCAAATAAAACCGCAGCTGGCTGATCTGACACATGCCCGCTTGAAATTGCCAACCATTCGCGGTTCGGTTGAGTGTACCTGGGAAAAGAAAGATGACAACTTTTATCTGGAGGTGACCATTCCGGCCAATACACGGGCACATATATGGCTGCCATCGGACTCATCAGAGTCTCTGGAGGAAGGGGGCAGAAAAATAAATGAAATTGAAGATATTCGCTCAATAGGTCAAAAAGAACATTACTTTCTTTATGAGGTGGATTCCGGAACCTATCACTTTTTCGGTAAAATTGCAGTTAAATGAAATATTTTCATTTGTATTTACTAAAGGGAGCAACAATAGTCTCCCCCCCTAATAGGGCTGTTGCAGCATCACTTTATTTGTACTGCTTTAATTATAAGCAAGATCCGTCTCCCCCTTGGAAAAGGGGGACTAAGGGGGATATAAAAATGTTCTAAGTTATTTATAAACATCCCCCTAACCCCCTTTATTAAGGGGGGATTTTATTATGCCTTTTAAGAAGAATATTTTATATTAAAAAAAATGTAAATACTTCTAACAATACAATTAATGAAAAGGAATCGAAGAATGAAATGGTTCATAATATTTTTGAGCAGTCTTATTATCCATGCCTGTACACAAAAAACGGTTGAAAAATTTTCAGACATCGGAGTAGCAGCCAGCGGCTGGGAGGGTGAAATCATTACTGTTGTCGATCAAAGTTATGTTGGTTGGGATGTCGAGATCGGTGACGCAGATAATGATGGTGAAAATGAGATTCTTGTCACCGGATGTCCGGATAGCAGACTATATTTCTTGAAAAAAAGCGGAAATCAATGGCGCTCGGTCATGCTTGCTGATAATCTTGCAGAAAGCTTTCCCGGTATGGGATTAGCTGTAAAAGTTGTTGACCTGAATGGTGACGGCAGAAACGAAGTTATTTTTGGCACCGGTCAGGAGACTGGGGGGACGGCCCGCTTTTATGTGTTTCAAACAGACGGTATGAAGATCACCCGGGAAACAATCAGCCGTCCGGCATGGAACAGTAGTTCCTATACGCATAATTTCGCTTATTATGATCTGGATAATGACGGAATTCTGGAAGTCGTCTCTGCCTACTGCGGTGGTGGTGAGATCATACGTTATGATTTCGATCAAAACATAACAGACATAAAAGCGCAAAAGCTCTACCAGCTTTCCGGTTCCGGCGAAGAATCCATGATCGCCGATGTTGATAATGACGGGGATGTCGAATATATTACCTCCAATAGTTTTCGAAAAGAAGCGGCAACAGTTGAAATATTTGAGTTCGATCATAAAGGTGATTTGATCATACCGCCACGGATAGTCATCGACGGTTATGATCATAAAAAATGTTTTTACGCATCGTTGATCATCGGGGATGTGGACAATAATGGTCTGAATGAACTGATTGTCGGCTGGAAACAGACTCAGGATATCAACAAAGGAACGGTTTTGGGGTATACCGTAGAATCCGAAGCAGTTCCTGTTTATACTTTTGCTTATGAAGATGAAAATCTTGATCTATCCTATTTTGAGAAGATGATGGCTGTAGACGATGCGGATAATGATGGTAAAAATGAACTTATCCTGTCCACCCGCGGGGATAATCTAACTGAAAAAATTGCCAGCAAACACCTCGGTCATGTTTATTTGTATAAAATTGATGACCTTGGAAAAATTCATAAAACCTGTGTCGTAGATTTCAATGAAGAAAAGGCAGAATCGTCATGGTTAGCGGTGGGCGACGCCGATAATGACGGAAAAAATGAAATCGTCCTGGCTACCGGTAAGGGAGATCGGACCAAAAAAGGGA
>CAZBBC010000202.1:0-7020 GCA_964489835.1 uncultured Calditrichota bacterium | reverse complement strand
GGCGGGGGGAAACAGATCCTGCTCATAGCTAAATTGGCACGAATAATGTGATACTGCAACAGTCCATACTCATAGGGAATTCAATTTCCTTTTCTTCCCGGAACATATAATCGTGCTGCCTGTGCATGGGTCATATCCGTTTGCGGCGGTGCTTCCTGATGCTCGATTTTTAGTACCTGTTTAATTTTTTCAATGATCTGTGGATTTTCATTAGCGATATCATGTTCCTCTCCCAGATCATCGGACAGGTTATATAATTCGATTGGAGCCCCCGGACTGTTAACCACTGCTTTCCATTGATCCATTCGTACCGCCTGCATAAACGTGTGTTCAATCATCTGATATGGCGGTGTCCTTTCATATTCGGCATCTTCCCAATAAAGCATCGGGTGCTGTTTTTGCTGACCCTGTTGCCGCAGCGTTGGTACGATCGATATACCATCAAGATTGTCCGGGATAAATTCTGAAGCACCGGCTAATTCCGCCAGTGTCGGCAAATAATCAGGAAAATAGGTGATATGATCATTTCGGCTTGCCGGCCTGATTTGTCCGGGCCAGCGGGCTATCATAGGCACACGAATACCCCCTTCATATAAACTCCCCTTATAATCACGCAGCAGACCATTGGCTTGAAAGAAGGCCGCGTTTTCAAGCGGACCATGCGCTGCCCCATTGTCCGATGTAAATATCACGATGGTGTTTTCATCGATCCTTAATTCCCTGAGCAAGGCCATGAGTTTCCCAACACTTTTATCCAGATGGGTCACCATCGCCGCAAAGGTTGCCTTTGGTTCTTTGGGTAACGCATAACCATCCCGCCAATGGTCGATGGGATTTTCTTCAAACTTTCCACGATACATTTGTAACGTTTCCTCCGGTGCTATGAACTCATGATGGGGTATGGTCACCGGCAGATATAGAAAAAAAGGTTGGTCATAATGTCTCCTGACAAAATCAGCCGCCCGTTCCATGATCAGATCATGAGAATATTGTCCCCGTTGACCATTCGTATTGGCCGGTAGCTGATATTTTTTCTGATTATCCCATAGAAATTCGGGATAATAAAACTGTGCATGAAGTTGATGCAAATAACCAAAAAATTCATCAAAACCTTTTTTATTGGGAACACCGACCGTTCCCTCTTCTCCCAGCCCCCATTTGCCGAACAACCCGGTAGCATATCCCGCCTTTTTTAATATTTGAGCGATGGTAATATCATTTTCTTGCAAAGACACCCCCCCGCCATTGCCACGCACGGAGATATGTCCGCTATGACGGCCGGTCATAAGGGTATCACGCGAGGGAGCACATACGGAGCAACCCGAATAGGCCTGGGTGAAAGTCATACCTTTCTGCGACAGCCGATCAATATGGGGTGTTTGGATTTTTTTTTGACCAAAGCAGCCCAGATGGCCGTAACCCAGATCGTCGGCCATAATGAAAATAATATTCGGTCTCTTTTCAACAGACTTACATGAATTATATCTCAGCAGGGGTATAGAAAGCGGTAATAATCCCATTTGTTTTATAAACGTACGCCTTGTTTTTTTCATTTTAATTGCCTTATTCTTTTTGACGGTAGTGCAAAAAACAGCCGCAGAGCGCACAGAGTAGAGACGTAGCAGGCTACGTCTCTACTTTGAGGTCTCTGTGGTTTCATCTTTTAAGCCCATTTTTCATTTTTTCATAGAACTTTTGACACTACCTAAATCTACCTTTTAACAGTATAGTAGGATAGGTCTATTTTTTTATCACCAATTCATCTTTTATTGTTCCCTCAATATTATAGGCTTTATATGTCAACGTATTACCACTGATATCAAACGTCTGATAAAGCATCTCCCCGCTTGATCCGGTTGCCACAAATTCTTTGTCCGGCATGATGTGCTTCCTGTTCGGAATAGCGATTGAAATAATGTAAAACGTGCCTTCGGCCGCGGAAGCTACCACCCGCTGATTTTTCATTGGTTTTGTGCGCATGTAATAATGTACGTGACCGGACAGTACCATATCCAAATGATATTTGTCAAAAACAGCCCCCCATTTTTCCCGTATTTCTTTATAATCCAAATCATGTTCTGTTTCAAAGACGTATGGTGGAAAATGAAATATCGCGAATTTCCAGGTGGCCTTTGATTTCGCCAGGGTACTTTCCAGCCATCGGGTTTGTTCGTCAATGGTTGCGGTTGCATCCAGGACAAGAAACAGAGCATTGCTGTATTCAAAACTATAGGTCCGTTCCGGTTCAAATTCAACCGGTCCGTTAGCCGGCAAATCGAACAGATCGCGGTACATCCAGACGCCCAGACCATCCTGACTGTCATGATTTCCGAGTGCCGTCATTAGTGGCTTTTGTCTGATCACCTCTGATGAATATTGAAATAATTGATCCCAGTCATCCCGATATAAGCCGGTGCTGACAATATCCCCGCCAATAGAATAAAATGCAGTGTGAGGGTGACGTTCAAAGGCTTTGTTGATTAACTGGCCAAAGTGCGGAGAGCGATGTGTATCACCAAAGTAAACAAAAGTAAAAGGAGCCGGCGATTCCGGGGCTGTCTGAAAAGTAGATGCATGTCCCCACTTGTTTTTTGAAGGGCTGCCAATCAGGTAGTGATATCTGGTGGCCGGTTTTAAATTTTCGATACGCGCGGTATATCGGTGAACATACCGATCATTTTGTAAAAGCCGGTCTTCCATAACAGTGAAAGGCACTGGAACTTCCACAAAATCTTTTTCCGCATCAGAGCCCTCTTCCCAATAACGCACCACGGCGTCATTGATACTCGTATTGGTTCGCCATTGAATGGATTGTGTTGACCGCGGATCACCGCTCCAGGTCAGCATCACCTGATCAGCCTGTTCAGAAGAAGGAAATGGTGTTTTTCTAAAGGCATGAATAAGATGCGCTTCCCGGGCGCGCCCCCTGATAGTGGTCAGTAGCTGATGGCCTTTTAACTTTGCCGGGACCTCTGTTAAAACGAGTTCATCCCAGTCATGATAAGTGAATGCCCCGATGTCCATTATCTCTAAATGTTGATTCTCCGGGAAAAAGTGACTGAGGATCAATGGGTCTTTTGGATTTTTAGGACCAACCGCAATAAAATAATGGGGTCGATGTTTATCAAAACCGTTGATACCGAGTGCAACCCGACCTGTATCAAATTCTTTTTGCCAAACTTCGTAGGTATATTCTTGATTCCTGACAATCATATCCGTTTTGCTAAAACCGGATTCGATAATCCAAAAAGGGAGATCCCTTTGGTTAGTATCTCGCATTAGTGAAACGGTAGCGGGTACATTGACATCAAACATCCAGTAGCGGCTAGCCAGTATTTTCTTTTCACCTTCACTAAGTAGCGCTAATACTTTATCGTTTGTCAGGGACGACAGTTCTTTGTCATCCATCGTGGCATAAAATCGGGTAACGACATTATCCATTACTTTCTTAACCGAACTTTCATCTGAAGAACATGAAAAAAACCCGATGAGTGTCAACAATAATAAAACAATACGATATTTTGTCTGAATTAAAAATTTATTCACTGATAGTTTTCTCCTTTTCTAACAGTCTGTCCTGACATTTTCATAAACCACGAAGTACACAGAGGACACGAAGATAAAAAGCAATTAAAAATTGAGAATTTAGAATTTAGAATTTGAGCTGAAAATAATAGATGCAAACATTATATCATTAGTTTATTTACATTCTTAATTCCTAATTATTAATTCTTAATTTCTATAAGACCTTCGTGATCTTCATGACCTTCGTGGTAAATAATTCAGGTGGCCTATTTTTTTTTATGCAGGTCTAAATACTCATTCAGATATATTGATTAATAAGACTTTCCAGTAGTTCCTGTTTGCCGCTGATCTGTTTCGGCTCACCAAAATCACCCGCCCGTTTAGCCAGTTCCTTAAGTCCTAATTCACCTTTCTCAAATGCCTGACCATCTTTCGTATTAAAACTGACATATCGTTCTTTTTTCATGGTTAAATAGTCGGACTTTTTTAGAATATCATTGGCAACCATCAATCCCCGGGCCAGGGTATCCATCGAACTGATGTGGGCAATAAAAATATCTTCCAGGTCGGTTGAACTGCGCCGGGTCTTGGCATCAAAGTTCATGCCTCCTTTACCAATACCTCCATTTTGTAGTAACACCAGCATAATTTCTACCGCATCGTATAGATTATAGAGAAATTCATCCGTATCCCAACCGTTATGCGGATCACCCTGATTAATATCCAGACTACCGAACAGACCGGCATCAACTGCTGTCTGTATCTCATGTGCAAAGGTGTGCTGTGCCAGGGTAGCGTGATTATTTTCAATATTGAGTTTAAAATCAGTGGCCAGATCATAGTGATTTAAGAATCCGATAACAGTAGCACTATCAAAATCATATTGATGCTTTGTCGGTTCCATGGGTTTAGGTTCAATGAGATAGGTTCCTTTAAAACCAATTTCCCGGCCATAATCGCGGGCTTTCCTGAGAAACATTCCCAAATGATCGAGTTCCCGTTTCATATCGGTATTAAGGAGGGAGAAATATCCCTCACGTCCACCCCAAAAAACGTAATTTTCTCCACCCAATTCAACGGTTGCCTCCAGCGCTGCCTTTACCTGGGCTGCCGCTTGTGTCAGCACATGAAAATCAGGATTGGTGGCAGCACCATTCATATAACGGGGATGTGAAAAGACATTTGCCGTTCCCCATAACAGCCGTACGCCCGATTCCGCCTGCTTTTCTTTGGCTAATGATACTAATTCCTTAAGATTTTTCTCAGATGCGATGACCGAACTTCCTTCCGGTGCCATATCCCGGTCATGAAAGCAATAAAACGGTACACCCAATTTGCTGATAAATTCAAACGCAGCGTCCAGTTTATCCCGGGCAGCCTGCATCGGATTGGTGTTTTCCAGCCAGGCAAAGGCTTTCGTACCCGGTCCAAAAGGATCCGCACCCGTTCCACAGAATGTATGCCAGTAGGCCACGGCAAAACGAAAATGGTCTTTCATCTTTTTTCCGGCTATAACCTGATCTTCATCATAGTATTTAAAAGCCAATGGATTGGAAGATTCCGGCCCTTCAAAGGGAATTTTCCCTATCCCTGGAAAATATTCTTTAGCACCGGTAATAACTTTTATGGACATATTTTGCCTCCTCGATTAATATTTATATCTATAAATTGCATCAAGGTAGAGAATGTTTAATTCTACTCTTATCATGGTTGCGGATTTTTTTAAGAATTCTTATATAGAAGATGTTAATACGGCTACCATCGGGTAGTCGTTGATTAACCCCGCGATTAATCGCGAGGTTAATACGAAACCATAAAAGAAAGAAACCTTTTAATGGCTTCCTTTCTATTCCGCAACAGATATTAGTGAATGAATCATTTTAATCACACCCATCCGGCTTAGGACTTTTATTAATCAAATCCAGTGCTTCTTCAATATAAATTTCACCAGTCATTTCGCCTAAACTGGTCCGGCTGATATACTCATATCGTTTAAAACTATTGTAATCAACCCGGGTTAACAGATAGCCAAAAGCATCATTGGTAAGCCCAAAAAGAAATGGCATTTTCGTATTCATATGGCGTTTAAGAAAATAACCGATATTCGGCAGGGCTTCCCCGGGGATGGTTAAAACCTGCGCGGTACCAATATTCAAAAGATTGATGCGTGTATTTACTACATACTCTTCACCAAGAATATATTTATAAGGAGAGTGATCAAAAATATTGCGCATCATTTCAGAATCTACCGGAAATTGAATGCGTTCAGAGGTACAAAAAAGATCCGGATCCTGCTGAAGAATGGCATCTTGCACGATTCGTAGGGCCTCATCAGCCAATAATTGGCCATTACGTATACACTCTTCCCAGGTATTGACTTCTCCCCCGCCTTCCAGCCGGTTATCAGCAGTGACCATCCCACCCTGGGCACTATTCATAAACAAAGCCACACCGCCCACTTTTGATTCAATGCGATCATAAAGCGGACCACAAAGATCGGGACTGAGTATTCCTCGACCTGAGCCAAGGATCTCAGGATGTGTGGCATAATTAACAAGCGTCGCGATGGTTTTATCTTTATGCAGGCCCGTTTTAGCGATAGCCTGAATCACACCGCAACGGGGATCATAAAGTTTATCTGCATAATAATTATAGGCGATACGTCCCTTTGCCTCTCCCACGGCAATTTTTAAAAATACCGGCTCAAGATTATTTATTGCTTCCTTGACCGCCTCCGCTGTTAATTTCACACACCAATCAAGATATTTGAAATCAGCGCTTGAATTACCCTTTTCATCCGTAAAACCATAGGCATCGGGTGCGCTATGGGTATGGGTAGCACCAATCAGAATGTTTTCAGGCGGTATCTCACGGATCAATTCGCGGACCTTATCTCCCAGAACTGCCGGCCAGCCCAGATTGTCGACACTAACAATCGCCACACGGGTATTACCTTTTTCGAGGACCAGTACCCTGGAGAATAGATCGCCTTTTTTTTCAATGGCCGGTTTGGGTATACCGACGCCACCGGAGATTGGTAATAAAGGATCAGGGGTAATGACCCGTTTGGCTGCACCGGCTTTAAATTCACCGCCGTGAACTGGTACATTCAAAATAATAGAAAAAAATATGACTATGAAGATAATATATATTCTCACAATTCTTCCTCTCTTCATTTTTACTGGTATTAACTAACCTAATCAATACACGAATTTTAGATCTATTTTATGGCGACCATTGAGTCTCCCCTTAAAAAAGGGGACTAAGGGGTTGTAAAGTATTGACATATTTCAAAAGATTACGTCTAAAACAACCCCCTAACCCCCTTTTATAAGGGGGAACTAACTCGTTGATTATATGCAACTTATACTTCATACATCTATTTTTATGAATAGATCAGTATAGATTGCTTTCCGCCTCGGCGGATCAGCCGGGGCTGACGCTAACGCTCGCAATGACGATAATGGCAGTGTTATTAAACTTCGTGATCTTCGT
>CAZBBC010000201.1:4103-7066 GCA_964489835.1 uncultured Calditrichota bacterium | reverse complement strand
ACACGGATTTACACGGATTATTCTTTTTTGTCCTTGGATTATTCGTCTAAGCCGGATCCCGTCATAACCACGTCTGCGCCGGGCAGGCCGGGCAAGCAGGCTTCCGTCTAAGGCCGGATCAAGTGATAGACTGACACTGATTTGCACGGATTAGAACAAAAATAATATAATTTCTAAATGAAATCAGTGTCAATCCGTGTAATCCGTGGACTATTTTTTTCTTTTTTGCAGCACTAGGCTGTGAATTGTATAGATCAGGTGAAATACTTTCTATATTTTATCATATAAAAATCTGGGTGTTGGATGCAATTTACACTTAATGGTGATATTAAGTCATATACAGGAGATCCTGGTCTTTCTCTTTTAAAATATCTGCGAGGCCATGAACATCTTATCTCTCCGAAAGACGGATGTTCTCCGCAAGCCGCTTGTGGCGCCTGTACAGTTGAACTCAATGGAAAGGCGGTCCTTTCCTGTGTGACGCCCATGTCGAAAGTGGACGGCGGTACTGTGATCACCACCGAAGGTCTTGAAAAATTGATTAAGAATGCTTTTGTTGTCGCTTTTGCAGAAAAGGGCGCTGTGCAATGCGGATTTTGCACACCGGGAATTGTAATGCGGGCAAAAACCTTACTGCAGCATAATCCACAACCCAGCAAAGAAGAAATTACCCAAGCACTGAAAAACCACATCTGTCGTTGTACCGGTTATGTTAAGATCATTGAAGCCATAGAATATGCGGCCGAGGCTATTCGGAAGCGAAAATTTTTGAATCTCCCGGTGACCGATGGCAAGATTGGATCCCGCCATATACGGTATGATGTGGAAAAGATTATCCTGGGTAACCGGCCCTATGTGGCGGATCTTCAATTTGATCATATGCTATACGGGGCCTTGAAATTCAGCGATCATCCGCGGGCAACTGTTCTTGCTATTGATACCGATCAGGCTGCGAATATGAATGGCGTCGCCCGTGTTTTCACGGCTGATGACGTACCCGGTAATCGTTTTATCGGTTTGATCAAAGCGGACTGGCCGGTTATGATCGCTGTAGGTGAAACTACCCATTATATCGGAGATATCATCGCCGGTGTTGTTGCTGAAACGGAAGAAATCGCCAAACAGGCCGTTGAGATGATTAAAGTAACCTATGATATTAAAACACCGATAACCAATGTTCGTCAGGCAATGAAAACGAACAGCGAAAAAGTACACCAATCGGGGAGCAATATACTCGAAACCTGTATCGCGAAACGGGGTAATGCCGTCTCAGATCTTGAAAAATCGGATTTTGTCGTTCAGCACACCTTTCAAACCCAAACCATTGAACATGGCTATCTGGAACCGGAAGCCTGCATCGCTAAACCATGGAATAATGGTATTGAGGTCTATACACAAAGTCAGGGGATTTATGAAGATCAGCGGCAGATATCAGAAATTATCGGTTTAGCAAAAGCAAAAATAAATGTCCGTTTAGTTCCGAACGGCGGCGGTTTTGGTGGAAAAGAGGATCTGTCTATTCAGGGGCAGACGGCTTTGTTTGCTTATCTTCTGAAGAAGCCGGTGAAAATTGTATTGAGTAGAGAAGAATCGATACGTCTCCATCCCAAAAGACATCCGATTTCTATGGATTACCATCTGGGATGTGACCGGCAGGGAAAATTAACCGCCTTAAAAGCGACAATGATTGGGGATACCGGTGCTTATGCCTCTGTCGGCACAAAAGTGATGGAGCGGGTGGTCGGACATTCCAGCGGTGCTTACAAAGTTCCGTCAGTGGATGTTGAAAGTTTTACCGTTTATACCAATAATATACCCAATGGAGCCATGCGCGGGTTTGGTGTGAATCAGGCGAATTTTGCTATGGAAGTTTGTATGGATGAGTTATGCGAAAAAGGCGGTTTCGATCGCTGGCAGTTTCGTTTTGATAATGCTCTGAAAAATGGTGATCAAACCGCTACCGGACAGGTTCTGAGCGGGGGGGTCGGGATAAAAAAAACACTGGAGGCAGTCAAAGAGTACTATCAAAAAGCAAGATTTTGCGGTCTCGCCTGCGGTATGAAAAATACCGGGATCGGA
This sequence comes from uncultured Calditrichota bacterium, assembly GCA_964489835.1. GTDB lineage: Bacteria > Calditrichota > Calditrichia > JAJRVZ01 > JAJRVZ01 > CAZBBC01. Next base: position 4,987 of record CAZBBC010000201.1, on the reverse strand, counting down.
AACGGCATGATTGACGAAAGCACCGTGCGGATTGAGATCGTTTCCAAAGACAAATTAATTATTCATCACGGATGGACAGAAATGGGGCAGGGCATTAATACGGTAGCGGTTCAAACGCTTTGTGAGGAAACCGGTATTGATCCGACTCTGGTGAAGGTTATCGCAGAAACAAAATCCGGTACACCGGCAGGGATGACGACTGCTTCCCGGGCAACCTCACTTCTGGCCAATGCTATTATCAATGCCTGCCATCCATTTAAAAGGGATTTACGACAACAAACATTATCGGATTTGCAGGGAAGAAATTATTCGGGAAAATGGATCTGTGACTGGACAACGAAACCGGGGGAAGAGACAAAGAACGTGGTCACCCATTATTCTTATAGTTATGCCTGTCAATTAGTGGTGTTGGACAAAGACGGTAAAATTGACTGTATCTATGCCGCCCATGATGCCGGTAAAATTATGAACCCGACCATGTTTGAGGGTCAGATCGAAGGATCTGTTCATATGGGATTGGGTTATGCTGTTTCGGAAGAATTTATACAAAATAATGGCATACCGGAGAGTTTTCGTTTACAAGCCTGCGGTATCTTACGAGCCAAAGAGATGCCCCGGGTAGAAGTTATTGGGGTTGAAGTGAAGGATCCGGTAGGGCCTTACGGAGCAAAGGGCGTGGGGGAGATCGGGCTGGTACCGACTGCCCCGGCAGTGGCGAATGCCTTTTACAGCTATGATAAAAAACGACGGTACCGCTTGCCAATGAAAGATTATAAATGGAAAAAGGGGGGAGGGTATAGGGTATAAGGTATAAGGAAATAGGGTATAAGGTATAAGGAAATAGGGTATAAGGGTATAAGGAAATAGGGTATAAGGGTATAAGG
>CAZBBC010000201.1:0-4003 GCA_964489835.1 uncultured Calditrichota bacterium | reverse complement strand
GGTATAAGGAAATAGGGTATAAGGGTATAAGGAAATAGGGTATAAGGGTATAAGGGAACTGGGAATTAGTAATTAGAAATTGGGAAATAGATGATCATAAAATATATAAATTAACGTAACAACAGTAACACCGAAGGTGTTCAACATCGGTAGAATAATGATTGAATCACCGTGGCGAAACCCCGGAGGGGTTTAACTTCGATATGTAGGGGCACGGCCTGCCGTGCACAATGATATAGGGTATAAGGGTATAGAGTATAAGGTAGGAGGGGGATTGACATATTTAAATTTGATGGCATGGTATTTGATACATTTTACTATTAAAAATTTGCACATTTTGAAAAGTGATATAATAAAATGGATGAAGTTTCAATACCAGTATCAAACTATGATTTTGAAAAGGATTTTACTTCTTTATTGACCTGGAAATATATACGAGAACTAAAAGTGTACTTTTATAGATATATCCTCCCGAAAATTCCTGATATTGATAAGTGGTCCCTAGGACATCAAATCAGGAAAACCTTGATCAGCACTTCAGCTAATATTGCAGAGGGATATGGACGTTATCATTACCAGGAGGGTATACAATTCTACAGAATTTCCAGGGCTTCTCTCTATGAGTTAAAAGATCATTTGACAACCTGCTTAGATTTACAAATAATAAACTATCAGTCATTCGAGAAGGGTATCAAATTGATAGAGAGAGCAAAAAGGACTTTAAATGGTTATATAAAATTCGCTCACAAACAATTGAAGAATAAAAAATGACTATTCGCTTACTAAGGCATAATAAACCGTATACCTTATTCCCTTATACCTTATACCTTATACCTTATACCTTATACCCTATACCTAGCACCTAAAAATCTGAAGGAACTGTAATGAGCGAAAACGCCGGTGTAACATCCAGTAAGATCAAATTTTGTGATATGCGTTGTGAACACGCAGATTTTGCCAGGGATGATGCCATTGACGGCTCGAAATCGTGCCGTACATTTATCGCCATCTGGTGCAAAAAACTGGAGAAACATGTGACCAAAAATGCGCCGTGTGAAGTAATTTTTGGTTCACGCAGACCTAAGACGAGGTTCTAACATGTCGATCTATATCAAAAATACCAGTTTTATCAACTGGAAGACGCATGAGATCTATTACGGTAATTTACAAATTGATGAAAGTAATCAATCAAACGTTAAATTTGTCGATTCATGCCCGGCGGATGCTTATGATGGCCGGGGAAAAATTGTAACCAAAGCCTTTGCATGCGCGCATCATCATGCTTATTCGGCACTGGCCCGGGGGATGCCTCCACCCAAAAAACAACCGCAGAATTTTAAACAAATACTGGAATTTGTCTGGTGGCAGCTGGATAAATATCTTGATCCGGAAATGATCCGGGCTTCCGCCCTGGTCACGGCATTGGCCTGTATCGAAAATGGGGTGACCTATATTATTGACCACCATGCGTCGCCATTTGCAGTTGAAAACTCGTTAGAAATAATCGCCGAAGCTTTTAACAAGGTCGGTGTCAATCATTTACTCTGTTACGAGCTATCGGACCGGGATGGAGAAAAGTGCCGGGAACAGGGTCTGGCAGAGACAGAACGCTATCTTAAGAATCATGACGGATTGGTTGGATTACATGCTTCGTTCACGGTTAGCGATGGGTTACTCAAATCTGCTGTTGACCTGGCTGAAAAATATGACGCCGGTATACATATTCATGTCGCGGAAGATAAGATCGATCAGCAGTGTTGTATGCAGGATCATCAGTGCCGGGTTCTTGAACGTTTAGATCATTATGGTGTGTTGGATTTTTCGAAAACGATCCTCGCTCATTGTATTCATCTCAATGATAAGGAACGTCAGCTACTGGCAGAGTCGAATGCCTGGATAGCGGTCAATACGGAAAGCAATCAAAATAATAATGTGGGACTATTTATGAACAAAGGAGATCTTGAGAGAAAAGTGCTTCTGGGAACCGATGGGATGCATTCGGATATGATCCGCAGCGCCCAGGTCAATTATTTTGTTCATAAAGACAGGGATACGCTAACCCTCCAGGATAGTTATTTGCGATTGAGAAGGGCCCATCAATATCTACATTCAAATAATTTTAAAGGAGATTCGGATAACAATCTGGTCATTCTTAATTATACACCACCAACACCGGTGAGCCAGGAGAACTGGCTGGGACATTTATTTTATGGTCTCCAATCCGGAGATGTCGACGGTGTTATTTCGAATGGTCGTTGGGTCCTCCAAGACAGGCGAGCGGTCAATATTGATAAGCATGATATCCTGCGCTTTGCCAGAGAGCAGTCTAAAAAGTTATGGGAGAAACTTACATAAAAATACTACATCGTTAAGGACATAATTGCTTTACAGGTATGCAGGCGGTTCTCTGCTTCCTGGTAAACGACCGATTGCCGTCCGTCTATCACTGCATCGGTCACTTCATTCCCCCGGTCAGCGGGGAGACAATGCATATAAATGGCATCTTTTTTTGCGATCTTCATTATTTTTTCATCACAAATCCAGTTCTGATAACGCTTTGATATCGCCAGTGCCTCCTCCGGAACATGAAATAATTCTTCAATCCCCCAGCTTTTTGGGTACACGATATCGGCGTTATCAAACGCCTCTTCCATGTTATTGACCATCCGGAAACTGGCGCCGGATTTTTTGGCAAGTTCTGCCGCTTTTTTCAGAGTTTTATCCATGAGTTTATATTCCGGGGGATGGGCAAGAACAACCTCCATTCCAAACCGGGTCATCAGCGTAATCAAACCCTGGGGGACGGACATTGGTTTGGCATAACTGGGGGCATAGGCCCAGCTGACTGCAATTTTACGTCCGCGCAGATCAGTTCCGAATTTCTCCCGAATGGTCATCAGGTCGGCCAGTGTCTGGCAGGGGTGATCCACATCGCATTGCATATTGATTACCGGCACTTCCGCCCAGCGGGCGACTTCCCGCATGTAAGCATTACCTTCTCCGGGAACCAGGTCATGACGAATGGCAATTCCATGGCCATAACCTGACAGGATAATACCCATATCTTTCGGACTTTCTCCATGGGCAACCTGTGAAGATGCAGCTTCGATAAAATGAGCGTGCCCGCCCAATTGGGTAATACCGGCCTCGAAAGAATTACGGGTACGTGTTGATTTATCAAAAAAGAAAAGAAAAATTGTCTTATCCGGCAGCAATTTATGAGGGATACCGGTTTTAAATTTTTCTTTCAAATCTGCTGCTGTGTTCAGTAACAGTTCAATTTCTTCATGACTAAAATCAATTGTTTCAATATAATCTTTTCCCCTCAGTATCTCGCTCATAATAGTTCCCAATCTAATTAATTTTTAATTAAACATACTAAGTATCAAAACTTTTTTCAAATATTACAGATGGCAAGGTTCCCATCAACATCAACTTGTTTTGAGTAATTGCGATGGGTAACACGGATTTTAATGGATTAGCATCCGGATGAATATATTTTTGAGGAAATTCGGGGAATTTTTGGCGAATAAACAGAATGTAATTTTGGAAACGATTTTATAACCTGACTTATCGTAATTTGATCGATTGCTAATTAAAAAAGCGCGAAATCCAATAATCGTATCCTCGTAGAGGATAAATTATTGTAATAAAACAGGCATAAACCAATACCCCATCCTCGTAGAGGATGCATTATTAGTAGTATTAGTAGATTTAGTGAAAAATATTAATTTTAATTTATTGATTAAATTCCTCAAAACATGTCGGCGCTTCGATAATGTCCGCAATTATTAATCCTCTACGAGGATTATATGTTTTTGGGTTACGATTTTTTTCTACAATAATAAAACCTCTACGAGGTTAATAATCTAATTTGTTCTAACGGTATGAAAAGAAAATAAAAATTATCTAAAGAATAAAATCTTTACGATATTAACAATAAAGACATCTATATTGAAATATTAACCTCATATTAGATTTAATGTAGGAGAGTTACCTTTAT
>CAZBBC010000200.1:0-7120 GCA_964489835.1 uncultured Calditrichota bacterium | reverse complement strand
CTTAAAATCCCTCGGGCGTTTTAGTCCGTGCCGGTTCAAGTCCGGCCCTCGGTACCAGAAAATCCGGCTATGGCCGGATTTTTAATTTCCAAATCCCAACTACAATTCTATTTCTTATTTTTAGACCAATATTTACATAGCCGGTCGAAATGAAATTTGAAATTCTAATTTCTAAACCCTAAATAAAATTTAAATCTCAAATTTCAAAAGGTTTTAAAATTTGGTCATTGGGATTTATTTAGAATTTAGTACTTCGTGCTTAGAGTTTAATTTCTAAGTACTAAATCCGAAATCAGCCTATAGACTGATTTTGTGCATTGTATTTCGAGTTTTTGATTCACATTTCTTCCAAGAAGATTTGCAGGCCAACCTGCGTATCCGAACATGCTTTAGAAATAAGTAATCATTTTCATTCTGAATTTTCCTGTTTTCCGGATGAAGGTCTGCGGTTCGATGATGGCTGAATGGCCAGAGCTGTCTCCGACCAGGAAATGCCCGTTCCAGGTACCAGACACGTCATCATAGAATAATCCCTGGTCATTCATGCCTCCCTGGGGAATGAGACGACCCTCGCTTTTCCACCCAAAGTAGACTCTCCCGAATTTTCCGTCTTCAGCCGGCAAAAACCAAATAGTGCCGAAGGGATTTTGTAATCTTTATTGTTACCGCCCAGGGCCGTTTGACCATTTGCAGCATATATTATGGTACAACTCTGGCGGGAATCGATTATTGACGAAAAGTTACTCCCGGCTTCCTCACGTGACGGCATCCGGATGACATCCACAACAGGTCTCTTTTGCAGGGGTTTACTGTATTGCGCATAAGCATATAGAACAGTGACCAACAGTGTACAAGTCAGTACGAATAGTTTAATCAATTTGCTTTTTCCTTGTTTTAACAAACTTCAAATTTATTCTTAATTGTGAGTGGAAATAATTATCAATATTATTTTGCAGCAAATGAAAAATGCTGCTGTACGATAACCCAGCGACCTTCTCTTTTCTCCAGAACACCTGTCCAGCGTGTATTTTCCCAGTTAGCCGGTTGCCCTTTCCAGGTATTGATATCATTCAGAATACAGTAAAACCAGGCATTTTCTCCCGATCGTGACAGATTGATCTTTATATCTTTGATTTCATGTCGGGAGTATAAAAAATCAGGATTCCTGAATATCTCGGAATTTTTCCTGAACTGTTCAAAGCCTTTCACCACTCTGCCGGTCGGATGTACCTCCAGGAAATTAGAATCATTGGCCACCGTCCTGAATGACAAGGCAAAATCCTTGGTTTTAAACCAGCCGATACAGGAGTCGATGACTCTGGCTATTTCTTCAATCTCGACTTCTTTGTTAATGGATTTTTCCTGCTGGTCGCAACCGATAAATAACAAACAGATAGAAAACACTGGCATGACACAATAAAAAGCGGTTCTCATGGGTGGGGCTCCTTTATCTTTGACGGACATAAAGTGCAAAAATGGGTGAAGGGATATGGTCGTCTCTGATCAGAAGATGATATCAGTTTCGCTAAGAAGCGTATACAATTTTTCTTATCCATTTACGGTCCTCAGTCTCCGCGACTGTCAAAAAAACCGTGGAATTATTGTAGGAGTGGTTACCGGTTTTTGGCGTTTTTCATTTTCAGATTACGAGGATTTCAGATTTCTGTTTCACTTTTGTTTCGATTAGTCAATATTTTTCGCAGGTATGATTGGTGATACTTGCGGATATCGGATGTGTTTTCTGAAACAATCGGCTCAGGGGATCGTACAGATGCCTGCTGAGGAGGTTGATTTATATCTAGTAGGTGTATGGAAAATGGTACAAAATAAAAAAAATAAATCAATCCGCTAATACCCTGTTGGATTATTTCTATCGTCTAATCTTTGCTTATAAAAAGAGGAGGATAAAAATGTTACTAACGGAAATCTCAATAAATATCAGCCGGAATATTTTTTGTATATATTATTGTTTAAAAATATAATAATAAAAATTATCTATTTAACAATCTGATCCGATTATTTAGGAATACAACTTAACAGAAAGAGGAATATATGAAGAAATTTTTAATGCTATTCACGTTTAGTTTACTGATGTTGCCTGTTACTTCCGATGCTACGACCCATATCTGGTTTTGGATTAATGGGGAAAATTCAAACACGCTTACCCAGGGTGATACTTTTGCCTGGGAACTGGATCTCTCAGCAGTCGGGAATAGCGTAGCAGTTGAAATATACTTGGATCTTAATGCTTCCAGGACAATTGATGCAGGGGATTATTTACTGGATACCATCAATTTAATGGATGGGGAACAGGGAGACGGTCCCTCGGATTCAAGTGCGGTACCGGATGGGCTTATTTATCTACAGTTCGGTCCCTTTGGCTTTTCTCCACAGAATTATATCCTCAGAGTCACGGATGTGGACGAAAGTACAGCAACAAACTGGTTCGAGATTATCGCCATGTCCGATCCACCGGCAACAGTATCCGGTACGATTACGATCGAAGGCACCGGGAAGCCAAACACGAAATATGAAAATGTGATGATTGCCGCGATGGGTGAGAATGGCATGTTTTCCGGTCTGACCGATGTCAACGGGGACTACACGATTAATCTGCCGCTTGCCGCTGTTCAGTGGGAAGTTGGTACCATTTTCGAAAATACATTGCCGGGATACACAATGGATCCACGGCATTATCAGCTGAGTATTCCTGCCGGGAATACGGGTTCAATTAATTTCACCTTCAAACTACCTTCATCTTATGTCTATGGCAGCTTTTATGATCAAAACAGTGCCTTAATTGATCGTGATGGATATGTCTATCTGAGTAATCAGACAACCGGGAGTGAAACTGAATCAGTGGTAAGAAACGGGCACTTTACCATACCAGCGCTGGTGGTCATACAGGGTTCCGATTCGACCAATACCTTTGTTATAAGAGCCGACGACCAGATGCTTATCCCGGATTATCTTAAACCTGTCGAAAATCAAACATTTGAGGTAACCTGGGGCGACAGCATGGAATATAATCTGGTTGCCTATCAAACCAACGCGAAGATCTTCGGCTATATTACTGAGGACGGACAGAATCCATCTAAAAAGTACCAGTTTATGGCCGCGTCGGAATCCCTGGGTTCGACAATCACGGAATCCGATCCATCAAGCGGTTATTTCGAATTATCTGTCCGCGAGGGGACGTCCTATAACGTCTGGCTGCAGGATGACCCTCAATGGGGAACACCCCCTCCTCCGGGATATGTCATAGAGAAAAACTGGCAATTTGCCATGCCCGGTGACACCGTGTACTTCAAGCTTATCCCGTCCCATGCGGCGATTGCCGGATCAATTTCCTTTGATCCCGGGGATCCGGTCAATCTGGACCATGAAAGAAGCTGGATAACAGCATGGGATAGCACTTATACCAGCGGATATTCCGCGCAAATCGATGAGTCGAATAATTTCTTTATCCCGGTGACGGATGGAAAATATGAAGTCGTATTTAATCAGGAAAATAATGACTACCTTTCGATGCCGAATCGTTATTCCAACGTCACGGTTAATGGAGACACGGTTGGCAATCTGAATTTCGAGTTAAATTATGCCCATGCCACGTTAACGGTAAAACTGCTCGGTGATGTTCCGAGCCAAAATTCAGACTATTGGATCAATACGTCAGGTGAAGGGGCCTGGGTTTATCAGGCCGGGTCTCAACTGCGCCCGGATTCAACCTTTCAATTGCGCCTTTGTGAGGGTGAATGGTTTTTAAACATGCCGCTCTGGGTAAATTTTCAGGAATATGTGGTGTTCCCGTCTGATACGACGCTGACGGTGACTGAAAATGACAGCAGCTATTACGTTGAATTTACCTACAGGCTTTTGACCGGTATAGCAAAAAATGAACAGACACCTGTCAGTTTTTATCTGAAACAGAATTATCCGAATCCATTCAACCCGTCTACCACCATCAGCTATGGTTTGATGAAAACCGGTCAGGTAAAACTGAATATTTACAATATTCTGGGTGAAAAAGTTGCATCACTTGTCGACGGTGTGCAAAATGCCGGTACTTATCAGCTGGTTTGGCGTCCTGAGAACCTGGCGTCAGGGGTTTATCTCTATCGTCTAGAAGCCGAAGGCTTTGTTCAAACTAGAAAGCTGATTTTGATCAGATAGTATGAATGACGAGGCGAATTAAGAAATTTGATAGGATAACAGGATAAAAAGGAAATAATTTTTAAAAACACGTAACTTGTAAAATTTTCTTTAACAAGAAGAAAACTAACACCTTATTAAGACATTTAATCTTGTAAATCCTGTTATCCTATCTAAAAAAATATGCAACAGTATCAAAGGTATCTAATATCGCTCCTCGCTCTGTTCAGGGATGAATGACCACCTCAACGCGACGGTTGGTAGCCCGGCCATCCATTGTATCGTCGCTTGCAATCGGTTTGCTTTCCCCGTAACCGATAACCTTTATTCGGGAAGCATTGAGATCGGTGTTTGCTAAAAGATATTGTTTTACCGCTTCGGCGCGCTCCGTTGATAATTTTAAATTTTGCACATCACCACCGTACGAATCTGTGTAGCCCAGAACAGAGACGGAAGATCCCGGATAAAATTTGATTGCATCGCGCACTTTGGTTAGCAACCCAAAGGATTTTTGCTCGATCGTTGCTGCAGCGCTAGGGAAATTCAGTCCAACCAGACGGATAATGATGTCGTTTCCTTCCCGCAAAACCAAAGCATCTTCGGGAGTGAAAGAGCGTTCCACATTGGTAAATTGCTCACGATATTTAGCTTGATCGGCGATTTGTTGTGCCAACGATGACTTTTCCAACGCCTGGGTGCCAAGCTGCTGCTCCAGTTCGGTAATCCGCGCTTCCTGCAAATTGTTTTCCTGTTGGTTCCAGTCCAAATCCTGACTTAATCCGACAATATTATTCTGGCAGGCGCTGACGTAAGTAATGATTTCGGTGGTTGTTTTACCGGGACCATTTTCGAAGGTGGGGACCACGTAGGTTTTTTCCGCAATCTGCTGTAAGGGTTTCTCCGAGGCCAACATCAGGTCTTCCCAACTGTGATCCTTCTCCTTCATCTGCTTGATGACATTTGCGAGATAAATAGCGTGCTTTACCTCGTATTTGGCTTGCCGCGCCAGTCCGCGCGCCACATCGGTATCATATCTGTTTTCATTTAACTCTTTTTCAGCCTGCTTGACGAGCTGCTGTGAAAGTTGCAAGGTTTTTGGGGCGTAATCTTCAACGTCCTTCTCGTCTGCCTTTTTTAACAACTCCCGGGTTTCCTGAAGATAGTTGGTCTTAATAGCATCAAGTTCAGCCTGACGGTATAGTTTTTCTGCATCAGCTGCTTCTTCCTTGGCGTCATTGAGATCCCCATCTTCAAGTTCAACAGCCGCATCTTTGAATTTCTTTTCAGCTTCGATCCAAAGATCTGATGAAAATTTGGGTGCCCCGGTGTTTCGGGCATCCGTACGGGCTTTCATTAAAATCGGGAAAGTAACCGCGGCCAGCTTCGTAGCGTCAATCGCCTGGTTGAAAAAATCGCACGCTTCGCTAAGGTTTTGTCGAATATCATCCAGGTCATTACCCATCTGAAGTTCATTCTCAGCTTTTTGATAGCTTTTCATCCCTTTACCGAAGTTCTGGGGTGCCAGAATATCAGCGTTGGCATTTTCTGCTGCTTTCATTGCCGTGTTAGCGTCCCTGAAAAGTACCGTTTTTACATTGTCACCCCCGACGGATTCGGATTGTTTCTGCGCCACTGCACTTGCCACAAATAAAGTGGTAACGCAGACAACAATAATGATAATCGAAAGGTTAAAGAATCTTTGTATCTGTGACATGATGGTCTCCTTTAATTTTGTTAAATGTATATTGATTTCTGCTACTGCCTAATCCTGAATATCAGTTTAATTCGATATCAAACCAATTCGGTTGCGTGTTTAGTGGTAAAGCGTTATGGCAGAGATTTTCCACTAAAAATGAATACGCATTTATTGATTGGAAAAACGCTGAATAAATTTTCATGTCTATTCAGCTCTTTCAAATAAACTCCAAAGGGGAACCCTGCGCAAAGACCCGATTACTATATCTTCTCAAGGAGGTTATAAATTTCTTTTTTTATTTTTCCAAGTGTCTTTTGGTGTGTGCCCAACAATTCTTTTTTTTGACCTTCCGTAAACAGCAATTCATTGCCTGTCAGTGTGCCGTATTTTTTTTTAAGATTACCTGTCACCTCATTCCAGTTTCCTTTAATGTAAATCTTGTTCAATTAATCATTCCTCCGTTTAATTAAAAATGGCTGTGTTGCTAAATTGTTGTACAAGCGAAAACATCATTTAAAGTTTGTCAGATTTATTTTTTTTCAAAGGATAGACCGATAAAAGGATCATTTCAAAATGCCTTTCTGGACTCTTACCTGTACTTCTTTACTTCACGATAACTTCAAAAAGAACGCGCATGTTAGACAGTGCTTCCTTGGAATTAACGTCACCAGGCGTCACTTCATATACTGCCGGTCTTGTTCTGCCATATCCGATCACACTAATTCTCTCTGGTGCAATACCTTTTTCGATTAGAAAATCCCTGACCGCATTGGCTCTTTTTTCGCTTAATTCTTGATTGACTTTTTCTGAGCCTTGAGCGGAAGTATAACCTGCCATACGGACGTTTATTTGCGGATTTTCCTTCAGGACCTGCACATCCTTTTCCAACAGCGCTTCCGCCTCCTGGCTAAGCGTCGACTTACTATAATCGAAATTCGTGTCGCCGAAGACGACTACCTTTTCATCCTCCTTCGGGTCAAGCACAAGCATCATGACCTTCAGATCAGACAGGCTTTTCTCCGATAGTTCCATCTTGGGACTTTTCTTGAACAGTAAAACTAAAAGAATTAGCACGAATACGCATAACATTGTGACGATTGCAAGAAGAATATTTCTCATCTGTCTATACTTTTTTGACCGTTTGGCTCTGGATCGTTTTGCCGTTTGCCTTTTTACCTCAAGTTTTCCAGATTGTTTTTCCTCCTCAAGTTTTACAGTTTGTTTTTCCGCCTCAAGCCAATCAACAAAATCATTGCCGTCCTTAAAACCATG
>CAZBBC010000199.1:0-7194 GCA_964489835.1 uncultured Calditrichota bacterium | reverse complement strand
TTAATTCCGCGGTCAGACACCGCAGCAAATTGGTTTGGACGGATATCTGATCGGCCGCTCGGCAGAAAAGATTGTTCCCGGTTTGATGAAAAAAAGACAAGCGGAAGCGGTGGGTTAAAAGTTGTTGATGTATGCACGCGTAAACGTTGGTATAGATGGCATTGTGAGCAGTGTTCAGGAAATGTATTTCTGTTCTCAAGATTTAAAAACCGCGGTTTGTAAAACCGTCAGCCTCATAGATTATTGGTCTGACATATTTTCAGATTGCCACTTAATTGCTACATCGAAGAAAGCTATATAATCATGATAAATTCTCCGGATCTTACGAACACAATAATATCAAGTGTTTTCGCCAGTTAGAATACGGATGAATTTCTATATACACGCGGTTGTTTTAACCGTGTGTGTCTTTTGATTCAATATAAGTACTTGGTTTTGAATATTAAATTATGCATATAGGGATTTTCAGGTAAAATATCTTTAAACGTATGCTACCTTTTCCTTCGTTTGGTACGGATAAAAATGATACCAGCGATGACCAGGACGATCACAATAATGCTCCCTCCTAAAAATATTCCTGTACGCAAGAGAGGACTGCCAGCCGCTTCTGATTCTGAAAACGCATCTGCCCTAAACGGGTCGGATGACACCGTGGGAACCGAGGGGATGTTGTCAAACTTAACAATCCCTTCCCGGTAGGCCATCAAAGGATTGAGGGCATTCTTATTTCCCTGTAAAGCCGGGGCCATGGACAATATTTGGCTCATCTCCGACTTCACCATTGGATTTTCAACATCAAAGCCAAGACTTTTTACCAAATCCGACTGTATTTTCCTTTCCCAGCGCAAGGGTATCATCCTGCCCAGCATGATCGATCTGTCCAGCCCGCATTCACAATCGGCCCCGATGATGGCCAGTAAGCTGAATAGATTTTCTTTGCTGATGTCTGTGCCTTTGATAACCGGTCCGATTCGCCGCCCCCTTCCGTAAAGAATCACAATTTGTGGTTCGTCGGTTTCTGTCACAATGACCTCAAGACTCCATAGTAATACTTTTTCCTGAAAAAATGTCTGTGGGGATATCACCACAATCTGCGGCGGTTTTTTGATCGGTTTTGGCATGATTTGCAATACTTGTGTGATATCTTCAATCGCCGTTGAAATAGCACTCTTTGCCTGTCTGTTTTTCTCTTTATTTTTGCCTTCAATCAACAAAACAGCCCCATAGGTATTTGCCACAAAATCAATTATTTTCTTGCGCAACGGAGAGGTCACCACATTTTCTATGATCTGCCACACCGCTTCTTTGTAATTTTCATTGGTGTAAGAAAATGGAAGAAGCATATGATTCCCATAAGAATTTGCCAGGATAACCATAGGTAGCGATGCCCCCTTCTGAGACCGGAAGTAGTTCATCGCCGGGTGTTGCGATGGCTGATCGATATGAATGGTTGCCGTTTCAATATTGGCATCTAACAAGGCCGCATAGGCAATGCGCTGAAAGGCGGATATCATTTCTTCTGGCGTATGATTATCCACATAAAAATAGAGTTGATAGGGTGTCGAACCGAGATCGGTAAAACCAATATCACGAACCGTATATTTACAGGCGAATGCGGTTGAGAGAAAAATCCATTGGATTACCATTATGAATATAAATAAAAAAATAAGTCTTACCGATACTTTCATAAACATTTTCCCTTAACCTTATGAGGTAGTTTAACAAATAACCACAAAGGACACCAAGAAGGCATCCTTCGACCTATCGGTCTTCAGGACAGGTGCCGGTCACAAAAAAAGTCAACATTTATTTAACCACGAAGCGCACAAAGCCCACGAAGATTATAATAATATATAAAAAACTTCGTGAACTTCGTGTACTTCATGGTTAAAATTATTTATATATTAGCTCTTATGAAATAGAACATCCGCCGGGATTTCTGTTTTCTTAAATCCGGATCCTTCCCAGCTGACCCTCAACATTTTTCCCCCGCCCATTTGAAAATATTTTACCGCAAGAGGATACTTGCCGGCCCGCAGGGCTATTTTCCCTGATTCTTCTTTGGCACCGTGGCCACCGTCATTATTGATTAATTCTTTGCCGTTAATATAAAGTTTGCTCCCGTCATTGGATTCGATATAAAACGTATAGATACCATCCTTCGGAATCGATATATATCCGTTGTAGATATATCCGAATTCAGCTTCTTCTGTACGGGGTTCCAGGGTAATACTATTTATAATACCGGAACTTGTCGGTGTTGCATCATCCAGGTTGGAAACAGAAGTAAAATATCCCTCAAAATAATCGTAGGTAATTCCGGGTGCGAGGTCTACTGCCATTGCAGGTCCTGTCTCCATTTCAACACCTACATTCAAAAGACTGGCCAGAATTTTATCCTGCAATTCTAAATCTGTTGCCATTTGTGCCGCATGCTGTAACATTTTTTTTGCTTTTTCTACATTGGTTGGCGCTAAATTATTAGCAACAGAGACATAAACATTGACCGCATGATCGATAAACGCCGGGCTGGGTTCGTTATAATCCCACAGAATGGGTGACGAGTAACGGAGATATTTTTCAATGATAGGTAAAGACTTGGCACTTCCGATCGCGGCCATTCCATCTAATGCTTTCTCTTTTATTTTTCGAGAAGATGTTGCCTCAAAAACGGTGTGATATAGATCCAATGCTGTTTCATAATTCTTATTGGCCTGTTCGTTATTTGCTGTTTGAAGATATTGGTTAATTTCGTTTTTGTTCAAAAATGCTTGTGCCGATCCTGTTTCTGCCGGTGTGGGAATATCCTCACGGATAATCTCAATAAAGTTAATAACCGGCGCCTCATCTGCTTCCGGAACTGAATGTTTAGCAATCAATGCGATTGTCAGATCATTATTAACGCTTATATGATTAAACTCTTTAATAACCACCTGCTTATTTGCGCCCATCTCCTCTGTTAAATTAAAATTTTCCAATACGGTATTATCCTGCAGACTAATATCAAAAACACGATCCCCCGTAGGGGCAAAGAAACCCAGACGGACCGTGTAAATACCCGGCTTTACACTCCAGGCATCATCCAGTAGAGAAATTTTGCAGTTTGAGAAACCGACACAGCCGGACGTATAAAGCCACGGAGAATCTGTTTCTTTGATTTGCACACCTCTGGCATCATAATTAAAATATCCCATATGCTCATCAACCGTTTCATGAAGATTGAATTTAATACCATATTCCGTTTTAGGCCGGGGATACCCGAACCACAGATTACCGTTTTCATCTTTTTTGTCACCCGGCGCGCCCAAATTTATACCGAGACGTTTAACCGGTGTGATTGGCCCCTGGCTGATAAAAACACTCCAGTCGCTTGCCTCCGTTTTCTGTTCCGGTTTTAAAACGACGGTTGTCCGCAATGGGAAGGAGCAGGTACAACCGGCACTTGCTTCGGGGACAAGCAGTAAACCATTAGCGGGAATCATATTTATCCAGCATCCCGGACGAATAGCGCCAAAATAGGTGATCCCCCTGTCAGCCGCAAGATCGTAAAATGCGGTATTGTAGGAGCGATAAAAAAGACAGCTGGAACTGGCTGAGGTAACCGCACAGGTATGGCCGGGACGATAGTATTCCCATGGAACTGTTTTACCTGTGATCGGATGAACGCGTGTTTTTATTTTTCCGGTCCGAAGATCGCAAGCCCGTGGCTCCACAATAATCATATCATCAATAATGACCGGGCGAACCATATAATTCAGCGGACGAGACCAGAGCATCTCTCCATTGACAGAAGATACGGCGGTAATCCTGTGCCATCTCAATTCATCCGCAGGAAATCGCCACTTATCATGCAAACCAAAACTGCCAAAGAAAAGTAAGGTGTTGTTTTTGAAGGCGGATGCCACCGCATCCCCCCCGCAGCCGGATAGATCTATCGGTCGTTTCCATTTTGTCTTGCCTGTTTCTGCATCAAGGGCAGTCACTAAACGGACATCTGTATCTTTATCTTTTATTGGCACCTTGTAATCTTTCCAGATACCCTTTTTAAAATACTGTCGGCGATCATTGATTCCCTGCACTTTTTCCGATTTTGTCAGCGCATTATCAGCGAAATATAAATTCCCGTCAGCCATAGAAATGGTGATATGGGCAATTTTATTTCCCCGGTGCACCCATTTTGTCTTGCCGGTTTTGATATCCATCGCAAATATGGCCTCGCTGAACATCAAATTGTCGGTTGCCGGCTCCTGAGTGACAATCCCTCCGCTCCAGGCTGGAAAATCGGCAATAAAATGCCATTTAATTCCGGCCCGCTGGAATTCAGTACGCGCCTTATCTGTTGAAGGGAATTGTGATGAAAAATACGACGAAATAGGTGTTTGATCCTTTTCTGATTCAGATTCCAAATTGACAATCTTCTGCCACATTTGATTATATTCCTGATTAAAGGGCATCGCTGCCGAACCATATATCATCCCGTCGGAACAGGCAATGTATCCCCAACGATGTGGTTTTCCTCCCGGGAAGACCGGGATCTTATAGGTGTTTAACGTTTCTCCTGTTCCCACATCCAGACGAAAACATTTATCCCCGGCGGCAACAAAAAGTCCTTCATCCGAAAGCGCCAGGTTTCCCCCATCAACATCGGCCCGAACCCGGTTAGCGCCTTGTATTTCTCTTTCCCACAGTTTACTACCATTATACGAATCATAGGCCATAATAACATTTTCACCTTGCACAAAAAGCCTGCCATTATTTGCCACCGGAGCGGCGGCTTTTGCATGGCGCTCAACCATCTTTTCCGGTCCCGGTTCACCAAACCATAACACCCCAAAAGGATAGTTTACTAATTTATCATCCGAACATACGGTATTTGCCGGATTTGAATATTGATGTGTCCATCCGCCGGCACCTTCTAATTTTCCTCGTTTTACTTTCACCCAGAGCCCTTGATCACGTGATAATTCAGGCTTAAGTCCGCCAACTTCCTGCATCCATTGGGACAAAGATTCTGCATCCAGCACCTCGGATTCTCCGTTTGTGTTACCTGGCTGTCCAAAACAGGCAACACCGCCGAATGGTTTTAACACCCGGTATACTTCTTTGGCATCAATAGCCATTTTCCCTGACAATAAAATATCATCGGAAACTATCAGGTTGGCAAAATAATCAGGCAGGGTTTCCAGATCCCAATTTTCTATGGCAATCCTGGAACCATATAAACCGGCTTTATCTATATTTTCTTTGGCGCGTTTTACTTTATCCGGATCATTTTCAATCCCAATAATTTTTAATTCGCTTTTTTGGGCGAGTTCAAATGCCAGCCTGCCAATTCCACTGTTAAGTACCAGACAATACCCTTTTTTAACACCGGTCTCTTTTAAAATTTGATCAGCGGCCTCTGCATAAACAGCGGTCCATTCATCTTTCTCAAAAGGGGAAGTTATAGGCATTGCTTCGATGATTTCCGTCGTTGATTTTTTTCCTTCAGCAAAACAATAGATATTTCCTTTTTCATTGGTAACAAGCAGAGATCCGTCGGAAACAGCAAGTCCCAGGGCCGTACCCTCAATTTCAAACTTCCCGGTTTCCCGGCCATTTTTTGCGTCCATAATAACAACAACACCTTCACCACCTGCCACTACTTGATTATTCGTTAACACAATGGTGTTAAGCCCGGTCTTATTATACTGCCACTTTGTTGCCGATTTTTGTAACCCTTCTTTTTCATTTTTTAGCGCTTCAATTTTATTGACTAAATTATCAAATTCTTCATTGACATTTTTCTTTTTTTCAAGACTGCTTCGATTAATCTTTCTCAAAGCACCATAGGTATTATTTAACTCGGTTAGTATAGAATCGATCTGAATTTCCAGTACCGGGTATTTTTCACGGTCGATGGCGTGGATTCCATTCTCGGTTAAGACATATGAAATATTTGAATTTGCGACCATATCAATACCATTGAAAGAGGCGAATGCATCCCCTTGTCGGTATCCGGTCGAAATTTCATAGGCAATTTTTACCGGCGTTCCGGATCTTTCAACACCGGCAATCAACAATTCATCATCGATAAGCCCCCAGGTGCCGCCTGCTTTGCTGCCGGGAATTAACGTATAAAGAAATTTCCCGGTTTTCCGGTCAAAAGCGGCGGGCATAGACCTGCCTGAAGGAACATACAATATATCTTTTGAAGCCAGTAAATAACCATGAGGAGAAATTCCACCAAATTGCAGTTCGTGGGCTTTATCTCCGATAGTATCATTTTTCCAGATAACTTTTCCGCTTTTTGCGTTTAACGCACAGATATAAGTACCTTCATAGGGAAAAACACCGGCACCGAAATAAACAACATCATCTTCAACCAGAACGCTTGTCCTTACCGGCCAAAGCGCAATCATTCGTCCGTTCCCAATGACTTTTTTATCCGATGGACCGGCACGATATTTCCAAATAAAATCTCCTTTATTGGCTTTCAGACAATAAACATAGCCATCATCCGACCCAAAGAAAATACGATTTCCCCGGATGGATGGCGCAAAGCGAATCGGGCCATCGGTAAAAAATGTCCATTTCACTTCACCCGTTGCAGTATTTAATGCATACAGTTTATTATCAACAGACGAACCAAAATAGGTGAGCCCATGGGCGGCAACAACATGATAAGTATGGTCAGAGTGCATGCGCGGCAATTCTTCTCCAGGCGTGTGCCAGGCAGTGACCGGTGCATGCGCCGGTTTAAAAACCCACCGCGGAGAGAGATTTTCAGACAATGTATTACCCGTTACCCCGCTTCGAAAACCATCATGCCGATACGTGAGCCATCCTTTTTTATCATCGGTGCCACAACTGAAAAGAAGGAGTACTAATAATACACTGACAAAGATATTGAAAAACAATTTTTTCTTTGCTACCGGATATTGATTTTTCATTACAACATCTCCTATTTATTTGTGGTAGTGTAAAAAGTTTTCATATGATTTCCATTTAACTTATTATTATTGGCGATAAATAAATTCCCACTTTTAAAAGGAGGAATCGGATCCTTCCCCCCTATCAAGGGGGGATTGAGGGGGGTGTGTTCTTTCTATTTCTTCAAGTTCGAACATCCCCCTAACCCCCTTTGAAAGGGGGAATCAGATCCTTCCCCCCTATTAAGGGGGGATTGAGGGGGGTGTGTTCTTTCTATTTCTT
>CAZBBC010000198.1:0-7287 GCA_964489835.1 uncultured Calditrichota bacterium | reverse complement strand
TTCATGGTCCTTACCTGCAGGATGCGCAACCGACACAAATTATGGTTATCTGGGAAACAAGTACACCCACACAGGGAAGGGTAACCTTCGGAACCGATTCTACACGACTTGACAACGTCATCCGGGATAATGAATTGGTAACATTACATAAAATAACATTAAAAAATCTTAAATCCCGTCAGACCTATTATTATCAATGTGTATGGGATGATGGTAAATCAACCATCGGAAAATTCCGGACGGCTCCCGCGGATGAGTCTACACCTTTACGATTTGCGGTTGTCGGCGATTCACGCAGTGACCTGGCAATGTGTACAAAAATTTCAAATCTGATTGTTAGCTATGACCCGGATATTGTTCTTCATTCAGGTGATATTGTCGCCAGAGGGAAAAATCTGGACGAATGGCAGACTTTCCTTTTTGATCCGGCCAGGAATCTTTTGCAAAATGTACCTTTTTACCCGGTTCTGGGAAATCATGAACAGGAGTCTCCCTATTATTATAACTTTTTTCCTCTGCATAAAAACAAGCCCTGGTGGTCTGTGGATTATGGGCCGGTTCATATCATTGGTTTGGATACCAGTGTACCCACGGATCCAAATTCGGAACAGTACAAATTCTTGGTTGATGATCTGCAGAAAAATAAAAAAGAGTGGACCATCGTTGTTTTTCATTATCCCATTTTTCATTGTCATCCAACGCGTCCGGTTTATGATTTTCGTTACACCTGGCAACCGCTGTTTATGAAATACGGGGTTGACCTGGTGCTAAACGGACATGACCACTACTATCACCGTTCTTTTCCGATCGGTCGCATGGCTGAACGGCAGAACGGGGTTATTCATATCACCACTGCCGGTGGCGGGGCCTCGCTTTATCCGACGATCCCCACGCCATTTTCAGCTTATTATCGCAGTCTTTATCACTTCCTGATGATTGAGGTGACCGAAGATGAACTGGAGATTCGGGCAATCAATGATAAAAACCAGGTTTTTGACGGAATCATTATCAACAAAAACCAGGATTATTCACCGGCCAATTTTGTTGAGTATGGTATGTTTGAACTTGAGCGGGATCTGAATGCAAAATTGGGCCAGCTTTTTCCAAAAACAGATGACAAAGGAACGGTTGTTTTTGATACAACATTTACCGTATCTACGAATTTTTCTATGCCAGTCATCGGTGAATACAAATGGCAGGCTCCGGATGCTTGGCAAATAAATAAAAAAACACAAAATTTTGCAATTAATCCCGGAGAAAATCTTCAAATTGAATTGCGGGGTTATGTAAATAAAGCGCATATGCTTCCTACACCTATTCTGAAACTCCATATTGAAGCAGATAATTCTGAGAGGAATGTTACCAGGCACAAACCCTATCAACATTATCTCGGTTTCCGAAACCAGGATCTGCCCTTCTCTCTGGAAGAAGCGGCTTATAGAAACGCGATACTATCTCCTGCGGATGATCTGGTTCCTATTTTTAATTTTCTTGACTATTATCCAACCAGTGACCATGCCTATGATGTAATGATATATTTGGGCTGGCAAATATTAAAAACGCAAGATAAACGAATTTTTGCAAATCTTGAGAATCTTTTGAAGAATAATCCAACGGATCTGAATAAATATCGTATATATCCTTTCTATTTTCTCTTTGACGATTTCTCACATTTAGAGGAATGGATAGCGGTCATGGGGCGCTTACCATCCAATCAATTGTCCTTTGCTCCGAAACTTATGTGTGAGCTGGCAAAATTGGATATCTTTAACGTCCGATTTGTTAAAAATTGGAAAATTATCGGACCATTTGAAGCACCGGGAGGGAATGGTCTCAAAACAATTTATCCTCCGGAAACCGAACTGGATTTTACCAAAACTTATCCGACAGGCTCCGGAACGCAGACCGGCTGGAAAGACTATGAAATTAGTGGCAATACCATTGATTTTATTGAGACGCTTAACGCCCCTGCCTTTGAGTTGAAACACGGAGTCGTCTATGCTCACACTTTGGTAAAGGCAAAAGAAGCTGGTGAAATTTTATTACTGTTAGGCAGCAACGATGATCCGGTGGTATGGATAAACAATAAAGAGGTACACCGAAAAGAAATCGGACGCGGCGTCCAGGCCTGCGAGGATATCATTCTTGCTCCTGTCAGGAAGGGTAAAAACGACATCCTGATTAAAGTCAATCAACAAGGCGGCTCCTGGGGACTAAATTTACAGATCTCGGATTGGAAGGGGATTTTAGAATAATTCGTACTCCTAATCGTGAAATTAGTGGACTGATTATGTTCTTAACGCCGTAAAATTGTATAGATTGCTTCGCTAACGCTCGCAATGACGATAATAGCACCGTCATTGCGAGTCACGAAGAATGAGTAGCCTGCCCGGCGCAGCCGGGACGAAGCAATCTCCTGTCGTTATTAATGTTATGTCCATTTATAAAGAGTTGGATCTCTAATCATTTAATAGACATTTTCTCTACGTCTGCGTTACCGGCTGTGGCGGGTCTCTGCGAGAGATCTTTTTATTTTATCACATAAGTTCTTTTAAATAAAGGAGATATAAATATGCGGCGAAAATGGTGTAATATTGCATGGTTAATTTTTCCTTCAATACTTTTCATTTTAGTATTTACCTTGATCTGCGGATGTTCCCAAGACGAGAAATCCACCGCGGTCATTGGTAATAAAATAATAAAAGCAGAAATAACCAGGATTGCCAATACAGAACATGGGTCACTTGGAATTGCCGGTATGGGTGAAGACAAAATTCACATCCTGAAAGTCTGGGGAACGCCCTATGAAATGGGTAAGGCCCATGGCATGCTGATGAAAAAAGAGATCACGGAGCATTTACCAAATCTTATCCGTCTGATGGTAGAAAAAAGCGGGCAACAGGTCTCCCTTCTCGATGAGGTATATATGGCAACAAAACCATTCATTCCGGAAAGATTTATTGAAGAAATGCAGGGTATCGCTGATGGTACAGGCCTTTCATTAACAGATGTGATCCGTACCAATCTGATCGGCGAAGCCGGTGAATGGCATTGCAGTCTGTTCGGCGCCTGGGGTAAAGCGACAGCTAATGGACATCTCTATCAGCTGAGAAGTCTTGATTATGAAACCCACGCGAATATTCAAAACCATCCGGTGATGGTAATATATTTCCCTGATGATGGGCACCCGTTTGCCAATATTTCCTGGGCCGGCGTTGTAGGCTGTATCTCCGGCATTAGTTCGGAGCGCCTGGCCATTAGTGAGATCGGAGATGATTATGATAAAGAAAGAGATTCCTTTGCCGGTATCCCCTTTATTTTCTTGCTGCGGGATATTCTGCAATTTGATATGAGTCTTGATGCAGCTATCAACCGGGTAAAAAATGCTTCCCGGACCACATCGTTGTTATACGGCATTGGAGACGGAGAATTGGGGCAATTACGAGGATTACAAACATCACATGCCATCTGTAATGTATATGATCCGGATAACCTTGAACCGCTTACCAAGACACACCAGCGCATCAAAGATATTGTTTATTGGGGCATGAGTTGGGATGTCCCCGCTTATGATGGCCCTCTCCATGATAAACTGATCGAACATTACGGCAATATTAATGCCGAGGTAACAATCAATGATATTGTTACTTCTGTGAAAACCGGTAATTTACAGACCGTTGTTTACGATCTGACCGCAATGAAAACCTGGGTGGCGAATGCGCGGGCGGATGATGAAAGCGGACCTTTAGCTGCCTATGACCGCCAGTTTGTGGAATTTGATATGAATGAGCTGTTTAAACGATAATATTTTTTTTTAACCACAAAGTTCTCAAAGAAAGCACAAAGATCACAAAGGTTAATAATTTAGTTAGGAAATATCTATTAGTTAACCTGATCAATTCATAACGCAGCGAGGCTGCAAACAAAGAAAAAAATAGTCCACGGATTCCACGGATTAACACGGATTTTATTTAAAAATTATTATTATTTTAGTTTTAATCCGTGCAAATCAGTTTAATCTGGGTCATCCGTGTTCTATTAATATCGCTGCGGCGTTGCGAGAAATGAATTATTCAGGTTAAATATATATAAAAGAATAAATACCTTTTACACTACCATTAAATGCAGAAGGGGTAGAAAAATGATAAATACATGTTTTCTATTGCGTGTAATCTTAATACTGCTATGTTTAATGTTAACTCCGCTTTTTTCTCAGCCGGTATTTCAGGAGGAATCAATTTTTCCCTATCAGGACAAACATGTCCATGCCAGCAGTATTGTGGAATGTCCCAATGGTGATCTGTTAGTCTGCTGGTTTTATGGTTCGGGGGAGCGCACAGCTGATGATGTAATGATACAGGGATCGCGGTTAAAAAAGGGTACGAAATACTGGGAACCTGTTTTTTTAATGGCGGATACACCCGGGTTCCCGGACTGTAATCCAGTCTTATTTATCGACCGGAATAAACGCTTGTGGCTTTTCTGGATTGCTGTATTAGCTCATCGCTGGGAACAGTCCATTCTAAAATACCGCACTGCAGATATCTATCAGGTTAATGGACCGCCTATGTGGTCCTGGCAGGATATTATCACGCTCAAGCCCGGTGATAAATTTGCCCAAACCGTAAAGGAAGATTTTGACCGGAATACAGAAGAGGCTCTGTGGGCGGGATATGCGCCGCAATATAGCGATCTGATCAGTGAAGCCGCTAAGGATCCGGTGAAGCGGCAAATTGGATGGATGACGCGTGTTCATCCCTGTGTTTTGCCTGGAGGACGTATCCTGCTGCCTTTGTATTCAGACGGGTACTGTCTGGGACTGGTGGCAATCAGTGATGATAATGGTAAAAACTGGCGTTCCAGTCTTCCCATGGTGGGAGAGGGTCTTAATCAACCGACCATTGTACAGAAAAAAGACGGCACGTTGGTCGCTTACATGAGAGATGAAGGGCCTTCTCCCGGTAACGTTTTTCTGAGCACCTCTGGCGACAACGGTGAGACCTGGTCCTATGCGGCAAAGACGGACATCCCCAATCCCAGTTCCAGCCTTGAAGTTATTAAACTCACCGATGGTCACTGGCTGATGATATTCAATGATACCGGAAGCGGGAGATATCGTCTGGCAGCAGCCCTATCCGATGATGAAGGGCAAAGCTGGCAATGGAAAGGATATATTGCTCTGGACCAGGATGGTAAAAATTCATACAGTTATCCTTCCGTCATCCAAGGGGCGGACGGTCTGATACATGTGACCTATTCTTACAGAGTGGGTGAAAAGAGAACAATCAAACATGCGGCTTTTAATGTTGATTGGGTGAAGAAGTAACCGGTATATTTTTTTAACCGCAAGGACGAAAGGCGAAGAGCAAAAAAAACAGAAAGCAGAGAGCAGAAAGCAGTTGGCAGAGGTAGTGAGTTGTAACCACTGGCCACCCTGCTTTCAGCTTTCAGCATTCTGCATTCTTATATAGCCATTTACTCTCCTCGCACTTTGCCTTGCGCCTTTGCGGTTAAGGTCAATCTTTCTTGATTCAACAATCGCTTCCTTAAAAGGAGAAAAAGTCATGAGGAAATTATTTTATTTCTGTATTGTTTTATCATTTATCTGTATGAGCTGTCAGCCATCCGAACCACCTCAACCGAAAACTCTTCTCTTCAGTCCGATTACGCCTGAATACTTAAAAGATACGGCAGCCGATTGGAAAGCGACCGGATTTGACGGCTTTCTGTTATCCGGCATCATGAGAAACTGGGCCGATGATATTTGGGCTTCGGATGGCGATAGTACCACCCGGGGAATGAATGATCTGACCTTCCGTCGTGTTAAAGCCTGTAACGATGAATGTAAAAAGGAGGGAATCGAAGACAATTTTATTAAGATTGCCTTTTATTCCCATGTGCCGCTCTGGACCGATGATCAGGCTTGGAAAGGATTATGCCTGAATTTTTATGAGGTGGCCCGGTTTGCCCGTAAGAGTGGCTGTCGCGGAATTGCCTTAGATATCGAATATGTCAGTGAGCAATACGATCTGGATTGGGAAGGTTACGATTATCAGGGATATACGGAAAGTGAGTTGCTTGCAGCGGCGATTATACGTGGGCAGGAGTTGATTCAGGCGATGTTGAAGGGCTATCCGGACATGGTTTACTTAAATCTGCCGGAGGGAATTACATACTATGGCCCCCTTGCCGGCAATCTGTTCTCCGGTATGGTCCAGGCTATGGCCCATGCGAATGCACCGGGTGGCATGTATTTGCTCACCGAAGCGTCCTATGATATGACCAGTACCATTGGATTGATCCATTATGCCCGGAATCTGAATTCGAAAATTCTTAGTATTCTTGATAAATCTTCAGCGGATTACTGGAATAAAAAATGCAGCATTGCTTTGGGTGGCTGGCCGCTGGGCTATTATAGAAAAATATTGGACGAAACTGGCGAATTTATAGGATATAGTGGTAAAAAAGAGAAATTTGGAGATGAGGTGGTTGGTTCCTATGCCGATAAAAGCAGCCGGTTTCCGGTGGAAGAATTTCGTAATCAATATGCGGGATTGTTATTAGGCAGTAAAGGTTACTGCTGGATCTATGGTCATGGAGCTACCTGGTGGCAATATTCGGAGGCGGATATTGCCCGTTATGGTGAAAGAAAAAATGCAGCATTACCCGTTGATGAGAATCTGGCTGCCTATAAAGCAGTGCTAAAAGAAAAATGGATGTCCACGGAGAATATGCAATTAATCAGTGAGAAGGTAAAGAATCAGGATCCGCTTGAATTTATGCGATATTTTAATTTTATCCCAAAATTTATGGTAATCGGACCCTTTGGCTGTAAAACCTGCGACAACTTTAACCATGAATTTCCCCCGGAAAAACAAGTCAATATCAAGGCTGAATATAAGAGTGGATCAGAGAAACTTACCTGGGAAATCTGTTCGGTTGAGCCGGCAACAGGGTATCTGGATTTCCTCAAATATATCCGGCCGACCGAATGGGTGTGTTCCTATGCCTATTGCAAAGTCATCAGCCGGAAGACTATGCCGGCGCAGATCCGTGTTGGTACTAATGATACCGGTACTCTATGGTTTAACGGGGATAAAATTGTCGCTAAAAATATGGAACGCTCCGCAGTTCTGGATGATGATGTTCAGCCCGTACAACTGCAAAAGGGTGAAAATACAATACTAATAAAAGTCTGTAATACGGAGATGAACTGGGGATTGTATTTACGTATCACCGATACCGATGGTAATGCCATAACGAATTTAAACTATTGGCCGGAATAAA
>CAZBBC010000197.1:0-7367 GCA_964489835.1 uncultured Calditrichota bacterium | reverse complement strand
TTAACCAATTTGTTATTAGCCCCAGCAGGTAACTGCCAATAATTGTAAACAGTATAATGATCGCATATATATTCATAATATTATTTAACTCGATTATTTAATGGCTAGCATTCGTTCAATAGACTTTAGGGCTTTCTTGCGGATATCCTCCGGAACTTCTATCTGATATTGATTGTTACGTAGGGCATTTAATGTATCCTCCAACGTAATTTCATTCATATGCGGACAACGTATACTGCACAAGCGCACCATTTCCTTATCTGGATTTTCCGCGATAATATTATCACCCATACTGCATTCGGTTAGAAGCAAATACCGTGATCCTGAGGCATTTTTTACATGTTCTATCATACGGGAAGTGCTGCCTGAAAAATCAGAAGCTGCAACCACCTCCGGGCTGCATTCGGGATGACTTAAAACCACCACATCCGGAAATTGTTTGCGGGCATTTTCGATGTCCTCAACCTTAAATTGTTCATGGACTTCACATTTCCCATGCCAGCCGATCAGTTCATAATCCAGGATAGCATTTTCTTCCTCTTCGCCAGTTTTCTTCTTTTTCGTCGGGAATATAATTTTTTTTCCGGTTTCCCGGGCTATATTTTTTGCCAGATACTCATCGGGCAGAAAAATAATGGTATCACTATCGAGAGATTCGACTACTTTTGCTGCATTTCCGGACGTACAGCATATATCGGTTTCCGCTTTTACGTCCGCATAGGTATTCACATAGGTCACAACGGGGACACCCGGGTATTTTTTCCGTAATTTTCTTACATCTTCGGCAGTGATACTTTCCGCCAAAGAACAACCGGCTATTTTAGCGGGTAGGAGCACCATTTTTTTCGGGTTGAGAATTTTAGCCGTTTCGGCCATAAAGCGCACACCGCAAAAGATGATCGGATCAGCCTCGGTCCGGGCAGCTGCCCGGGCCAGTTCGAGGGAATCTCCAACAATATCCGGAACACTGATATAAAGGGCAGGTTCCATATAATTGTGACCAAGAATAATAGCACCGCGCTCTTTTTTCAACCGGTTAATTTCATACGCTAGCTCGGCTTTATATTTCAGTTCAATTTCCGGGACCAGACGATCCAGCTTCTGACGCATTATATCATAAGTTTGTGCAAATGTATCCGCATTAATTGACATGTTTTCTCCATCTTAAATAATAAACATACAGACTGATATCCCTGGGTTTACTAACCAAGTCTATTTCAGTTCCCGCCATGGGATAGGTAATTCCAATAACTCCAGTTTTTCTTCTAACTCTGCCCGTTCAATATTATCCTTGAGCTTTCCATCTTCGATTTTGATCCAATCAAAACCCTCTGCCACTGCAACGGCTTCGGCTAAATTACCGGTAGAAATTTTTTTAATCACTTCCTGTTCCAGCGCTGAGAGTTCCAGTGAATGTACATGATAATCAAGAAAAGATTCCCAGGCCATTGGACACCAACGGCTGACAATTTCATAACCGATGACATCGGCATAGCAACGGATTTCATATTGGGCATTTTGAGCCATCCGCAATTCAAGAAAATGTAACAAGTTATGTAGATCGATTTTCCAATAGGCTTCCGTGTAGGTCGACAACATCAAATCTTTTCGGGCTTGTTCCCGGGCAACACCTAATTCCAGCCGTTTATTATATATCTGGCGAGAGAGATCCTGTAATTCACGTTCCTGCTTAGTCAGTTTTTTCCCTTTTTCAATATCTAGTTGTCCTTCACTTCCCTGTCTGTTTTGAACGGCTTGTAATCGCCATTGATCGGGTTCGGTTGTTTGGGTGGCATCGATAGCAACCGAATAGCGCGTGGAATATTCATTTATACTTGCCGTCCGATGCCGGATCCACTGTCGCCAGCAATCCATTGGGACACGAACATGCATTTTTATTTCACACATCTCGAAGGGTGTTGTATGGCGGTGACGAAGCAGATAACGGATCAAACCACGATCCTGGCGCATCTTTTTTGTACCTTTTCCATAAGATACTCTTGCCGCCTGCACGATTGACGAGTCTGTTCCTAAATAATCGACCACACGAACAAATCCATCATCAAGAACCTTAAACGGTTTCCCCAGAATCTTTTCCATTGCTTCTACACGTGGTCGTTCAAGATTTTCTGCATTTTGCTCCATTATTTTCCCTTTGATTGATAACCGTTGATCTTAATGAGATTAATTATTCAGATGAAATCATCTCTTAATTTATTTTGACCTTTATTTTACGAAAATTTTTACTCAACTTGTAATATAATTTTTATGCTATTATGACTAAAAACTTTTCGATTTTAGCCAAGTTTCACAATGTAACGGATACAGAAAAAAATTCCCCCTCTCTTCTCAAGAGAGGGGGAAAGGAGGATAGTTTTTCGTACAAGCAAAAAGTAAGTATAATATTGTGTTGACTATATTATTGGTACCGATCCTGCCACTGTCATTTTATTTATATATTTATTCTTCAACAAGCGAAACTGTTATTCCCCAATTAAACGGATCATGGGGTGGCCGCGCATTCCAATCATTAAACGCATGTGAATCATCTGATTCATAGTAAACAACATACTCGCCAGCTTCCAGACGTATGCAATCATCAAAAAGGCGGTTCTTTTTCGCGCCGCCCGCCCGCTCCGTTTTTCGGTAGGTCATCTCCCAAACCACGCGCCCGGTGTTAACGTTCTCGATCCAGGCATAATCGTACATTTCGCCATGCGATCCTTCACCAAGGGCATAGATTTGAACAAGACCATCTTTGACGAGGGTAAAGCGGGACTTTTTCCGTTCATCATCGCGGATTCTGACCAAGCGGGCCAGAATAGAGGGATCCTCCTCTTCTATATAGTCAATCACGTCCCCTTCGCGATAATTCTCGTCCATAACCGAAATAGATATCCCCCAACTTTTTTTATCATATGGCGGTGATTCATTCCAGTCCCGGTAAGCATGGGAGTCATCTGTCATGTAATAAACAAGATAATTTCCCGGTTCCAGTCGGACAATACTATCAAACAACCTGTTCTTATGGCTCCCTCCACCCGGTTCCGTGTCGCGATATTTCATCTCCCACACTTTTTCCCGTGTTTTGCTATCGATAATCCAGCCATAGTCATACATATCACCATCTCTTCCTTCACCCAAAGCATAAATATGAAGATCCAGGGCTTTTTTAAGCGTAAATCCCTGAAATAAAAATTGCTCGTCCCGCACTTCCGTCAATTTTACAATGGAGGCCTGGATGAGTTCATCGGCTGTATCAAGCTTGGCGATGGTTGATTCTGTGCCCGGAGATTCAACCCAAACAGTCATCCCCCAAAATAAAGGATCAAAAGGCGGGGCAGAATTCCAGCGTCGATAAGAATGAGAGTCATCGGTTACATAAATCGCTTGGTATATTCCCGGTTCCAGTTGAATGACCTGACGAGAGAGGCGATTCTTTCTTGCACCACCGGCATCTTCGGAGTCACGATATGAAAGCCGCCATACACGTTCCCGGGTCTTCAGGTTGATGATCGCACCAAAATCATATTCTCCGTCTCTTCGTGCTTCTCCCAGCGCATAGATATGTAATTGCACCGGTGCAATTACCTTAAAAATTTGTTCTTCCAATTGATCATCTCTTAGGGATGTAAAAGATATAAATGCCTTCTTTTTTACAACCGTTTGTTGATTCTCAATATCCTCCGCTGAAAGAGCCGTTCCCTTCCCTTCCACATAAAAATAAAGTTCATCGTAGAGATCCTCGAAAAACTTGTATTGATCATCATCGTCATCCTCATCAAATAGAGCATTGAAGATTCCGGAGAAAAAACCTCTGGCTCCCCAATGAAAATAAACATCATCATTAAAGTTAAAATGGGGATAGGTGGAATAGTAAACCTCGTAGGTACCGGCCGCCAGTTTTTTTTCATCCGTATAAGTAGCTTTATAGCGAACCCTGTCTTCCAGTTCGGCTTCTTTAAGTTCCCATACAATCTCCCTGGAATCCGACTTCAAAATCCAGGCGTATGTAAAATGAAATTCACGATAGTTACGCCGCGGTGATATAGTCGCGGCCTCAATAGATATCGTTTGATCAGAATCAAGTGTAAAACCGGCAATTTGAATTTCTTCAGCATAAAACCCGGATAATTCCACCAGTCTCTCATCCTGGGCAGATAATGAAGTAGATAAAATCAGCAAAGGTATCATAAAAATATATGCGCTTAAAATTTTCATTATAAATCCCCCATGTTATCACTCCACAGGTTTCTGTATTTTATACTAGAGAGACGAATTATATAGAGAAAGGTTTCAATGTAACGGTGTGAAAAAGTTATGTTTTTACAGGTAAAACTTTGCTATTCTAGGGCAGATTGCTTCGCTAGCGCTCGCAATGACGACAATGATACCGTCATTGCGAGTCACGAAGAATGAGCAGCCTGCCCGGCGCAGACGGGACGAAGCAATCGCTTGTAATTTAGGAAGCTACTTTTATCCGCTGGATGAATGCTATCAATGTACCGACGATTATGATAACCGTTCCCAACCACAGAATAGACATAAATGGTTTTTTACTGAATTCTACGATCAATTGTTCGCTTTGTATATGCGCTTCAATTTTTTCGGTACTGAGACCTTCAAATACCAAATCAACCCGTTTTTTATCGGCATCGAGTCCATTAAGGGTCACCTTTATTTCTTTTCCATATGAATTTTCTGCCGGTATAATGCCAGGTTCCACCCTTTTACCTTGCGCACCCATGATTAAAATCGGCGTTACCGTGTGCTCGAATTTTTCTTTTTTAATATTCAGCACGGCACCCACATTAAAGGCATTACCATCCTGATGTGGTGTCATTTGAAAACCAGTAAAAGTAACGGTAAAACCCCCAATTTCTTTTGATTCACCTTTAACGATCGACATCCGTGTGCCATGATTATGATTAGAGGCAGGCCGGCGCTCTAAGGGTGATATATAGATATCCGTGATAATACCTGAATTCACATCCGGTTCACGCATCACTTCCTGGTTACGGGTTAAAAACAATCTGGGCTCAGCGATATAGGATTGGCTTTCACTATCAACCTGGATCTCCAGAATATTTTTACCATCATCCATCGGGCGCAGCCCTTTATAAGTTACACGGTGATTCAAAACTTCTTTTGATTGCCCGACTTCCAGGATCACCCGTTCACTTTTGGCATAATTTCCGGAAATAATAATCGCGACGAATAGTATTCCAACACCAAAATGAGAGAGTGGTCCGGCAATATTTCGCCAGCTGATTATCCACTGCCGGTATAAGACAATTACATTTGCCCAAAGCGCAAAATAAGCAGCGAAAATAAAAATAATTTCACTGACCTCGAGATTACCAAACCAAATGGTCACGATCGTCGAAACAACGGCAATTACCACAGGAAGCAGGAACCGCCGGGGAAGCAATTTCAGATCTTTTTCTATCCATAAAAGAAAAGGAGTGATACCGAGCAAAATCGCCATAAGAACACCAACCGGCAGATTGACGCGGTCATAAAAAGAAATATCGACTTGTGATGGTTTCCCCAGTAAACCGGTAATTATTGGGGATGACGTACCTATAAAGGTAAGAAAAGCCGCCGCCCCAAATACGAACAGGCTGGCGGTCAATCCGGTTTCCCTGTTTATTGTATTCCGATCGACCGGTTTTTTTGAAATTTCGGATACGCTTCGAAAAAACAGACCCAAACCGATAACCAATATGCTCACCATAAAAAAAATCAGAAATGAACTTAATCCGAGGTTCTGAAATGAGTGAACTGAGAAATCTTCAAGAATACCACTTCGGGTAAGAAAAGTCGCATATAGAACCAGTACAAAAGAAATAATTGCCAGAACAAAATTAGTTTTGCGTAAAGTTCCATTTCTCCTTTGTAACAGGAGACCATGTATAAGGGCTAAGATGGTTAGCCAGGGAATCAATGAGGAATTTTCAACCGGATCCCAACCCCAGTATCCACCCCAGCCGAGCGTTTCATAGGCCCAGAAGGCACCCAATATGATGCCGGCACCTAAAGTCAACGCAGAAAATATTGTCCAGGGAAAGGCCGGCTTGATCCATCCGTCATAATCTTTTCTCCATAAAGCAGCCAACGCTAAAATCAATGGAAAAGCACTCGCTGCATAACCAACAAACAATATGGGCGGGTGAATAATCATCCAGAAATTCTGTAGGAGTGGATTAAGTCCGGCACCATCCACGGGCACCCGAGATAAAGTCAGAAAGGGGCTGGCTTTGAGCAATATGGCCAGGAAAAAACCCATGATTACATTAAGAAAAACCATTGCTTTTGCTTCGTGCATTCCGGCATATCTAAGAAAAAAGACACCAGAGATGGCAGTCAGCAATGTCCATAGTAAAAATGATCCTTCCTGTCCGGCCCAGAAAGTTGATATTAACAGTCCCAGAGAGAGATCTTTAGAGCTATACTGGTATACATATTTTATCTGAAACTGGTGATCAAGAATTAAATAATATAAATATATACTGGCAATGAGAACAGATATAGTCATTATATAATAACCAAGACGACCCAAATCGAGGAAAAAATTTGGGCGTTTGTTTTTCTCATTTTTCTTATTTGGGTCTATATTTGTTTCCTTCCGGGCAGAGAGATAATAACCCAGTAAGGATATGATCGTTGCCGTAAATCCGATTACAACTGCAAAAGAGCCTATATCCATTAAGTCCTCCAACTCAGAGGTGTTCCAATTGTTTAATATATCTTTATTTATTACTTAAAAAGCGTAAAATTTACTGAATCATTCCCTCTACACCAAAATCTTTCTGATTTTTTTTAAGCGGAGACTTAATGGGCCCTATGAGATATTATACTATTATAGCCAAATACTTTGTTATTTTAGCAAAAAACTTTGTTTTTTTAGCAAAGTTTTACTGGTTAAGAAAATACATTCGCATAATAGAGAAATAATTTTTATACAAAGGAGTATGATAATTATTTAAATGCCCCAAAGGGGCAATAGCAAAAGCAAAGGGCAACGCCCTATGAATAAAAACCATATTATAAATTAGCCCTGAAGGGGCGAAAGCAAAAGAAATATTATATCACAGTCATAATCAAAGTTTATGTACATGTAAAATTTAGCACCAAGAACAAATAAAACCTTATTGATAAATGCTATATATGGGATTAGGCTTACGCCCCTTCAGGGCTTAGACTTTATTATTCCAGATTCACAGGGCGTTGCCCTGTGTTACTGCTTATGCCCTTTCAGGGCAATGGACGATAAAATAATATGAAGGTAAATACAGATGCAGAGGCCTGATCCGGCTTCGACGGATAATTCGTGGACTTCTTTTCTTTGTTTGCAGCTTTATGCT